>NZ_JAMXXO010000077.1:0-204 GCF_024129115.1 Acinetobacter lwoffii | reverse complement strand
GATCGAAATTATTTTCATTGATTGATGGTAGAAATTACTCGAAGTTTATTTGAGAAATATTTGTCAGAAAATTGATGAGCCAAGATTGGTGCCCTTTAAGGCACTACATAGTATTAAACTGAAGAGTTTGATCATGGCTCAGATTGAACGCTGGCGGCAGGCTTAACACATGCAAGTCGAGCGGGGAAAGGTAGCTTGCTACCT
>NZ_JAMXXO010000076.1:0-207 GCF_024129115.1 Acinetobacter lwoffii | reverse complement strand
ATCTTTCCATGGTTTCGCATTTTTTCTAGGTGGAATCACCGCATGCGCTTGCCGATCTGCAATGACCTGACGGCATTGCTTGGTGTCATAAGCTCCATCGGTATAAACAGAGTCAATCTGCTCATCTTGTGGAATCTGATCAAGTAAATCACCAAGCACCTGTGAATCACTGACATTATTGGTTGTAAGCTGAACTGCTCGTATTTG
>NZ_JAMXXO010000075.1:0-252 GCF_024129115.1 Acinetobacter lwoffii | reverse complement strand
GGAAACTGTGATAAATCACAGAGATTATCAAGTGCGCGTATCATAACGCTTGTACTTGTTAATCTCTAGGATCTCATCACTTGATCGCTTAAGGACTAAACTAACAATCAACTGATTGTCTATTTATTAGCTTTTGTCTTTATACATTCCGTAGGAATGTATGGTGGAGACTAGGAGAGTCGAACTCCTGACCTCCTGCGTGCAAAGCAGGCGCTCTACCAACTAAGCTAAGTCCCCAGCTTATCAATAAGT
>NZ_JAMXXO010000074.1:0-257 GCF_024129115.1 Acinetobacter lwoffii | reverse complement strand
CTTATCCTCTTACTTCAGGCACAGCCTTCGTCTTGCGCTCGGGCAAAGAGTGCTTTGCTTATCCTCTTACTTCAGGCACAGCCTTCGTCTTACGCTCGGGCAAAGCAATGCTTTGCTTATCCTCTTACTTCAGGCACAGCCTTCGTCTTGCGCTCGGGCAAAGCAGTGCTTTGCTTATCCTCTTACTTCAGGCACAGCCTTCGTCTTGCGCTCGGGCAAAGCAGTGCTTTGCTTATCCTCTTACTTCAGGCACAGCC
>NZ_JAMXXO010000073.1:0-268 GCF_024129115.1 Acinetobacter lwoffii | reverse complement strand
AGGTTGGATGTGGAAGCATAGTGATATGTGAAGCTGACCAATACTAATTGCTCGTGAGGCTTGACTATACAACACCCAAACAGTTGTTGTACGAACTTCGAAAGAAGTGAGGATCGATTGATTCGATATTAAGCAAAACAGCTTGATTTAGTGAACGCTAAACGAACAAACTACTGCAACTCAGATATACCTGTTAATGAATTCTATTTGGTAGAAAGCAAGGCATCTCAATAAGACCTAGCAAGTATCCATAAACAGTTGTGCTGGC
>NZ_JAMXXO010000072.1:0-272 GCF_024129115.1 Acinetobacter lwoffii | reverse complement strand
CGAGTTTGAACAAATTATTTCAACTCAAATATATTCTGTTAATGATTTTTCCAGCCTTCGTCAGGTCAGGAAACTGTGATAAATCACAGAGGTTAATAACAATGCCGCGCATTATACGCTGCTTTATCACTAAGCTCTATAAGCTATCAAACCGTTTGCTTATTACGTATCCGAAGGAATGTTTGGTGGAGACTAGGAGAGTCGAACTCCTGACCTCCTGCGTGCAAAGCAGGCGCTCTACCAACTAAGCTAAGTCCCCAGCTTATCAATAA
>NZ_JAMXXO010000071.1:0-276 GCF_024129115.1 Acinetobacter lwoffii | reverse complement strand
ATAAACAGGACTGCTGTGAAAAAAAGTAGTGGTAAAGGAGAAAGTAAGAGAGCTTTTACTATTTTTTCATTTGAGTATTTCACTAATTTAACTCTCTTATCTACTCAATAAACAATAATACTATAACGATTTTATTGGAGGTTTTTTGATTCTATTTAACATAATGGCTGTTATGCGAAGTCGACGTGTTAGAACCCATTTAAAGTGTCTATATTCTCACCAATAAAAATGTCTGGTTTATGATGGTTTTTATCACCATGGACTGGATATAAAATA
>NZ_JAMXXO010000070.1:0-287 GCF_024129115.1 Acinetobacter lwoffii | reverse complement strand
AGGACTGCCACACGTGTATGAATCTCATTGACTTGGCTTTGAAAGCTCCTTGCACTCAGTTTATCGCCCAATAATTTAATGCAATGCATCTTGGTTTCTACCAAACTTCGCCGATGATAGCCTGACCATTTTTTCCATAGTGTCCTGCCTAAACGTTTAACTGTTCGAAGTAATTCATTTCGTTCTAGCGAGCTACTCTTTGTATCTTTCCATGGTTTCGCATTTTTTCTAGGTGGAATCACCGCATGCGCTTGCCGATCTGCAATGACCTGACGGCATTGCTTGGT
>NZ_JAMXXO010000069.1:0-291 GCF_024129115.1 Acinetobacter lwoffii | reverse complement strand
TTAAATTAGTGAAATACTCAAATGAAAAAATAGTAAAAGCTCTCTTACTTTCTCCTTTACCACTACTTTTTTTCACAGCAGTCCTGTTTATCGTAATGAATCAGGAATACAGCCTATACTCGATTTTAGTGGTTCTTGTAGGGCACGGTCTTGTCTACTTGGCTTATTGTATTTTGACTGTACCTTTCAGCTTCATATTCTCAATTCTTTTAAATCGTTATAACAGTCTTAATTTATTAACTATCTGTATTGCCTCTATAATTATTGCTACTCCATTTTTTATTCTTTTTG
>NZ_JAMXXO010000068.1:0-335 GCF_024129115.1 Acinetobacter lwoffii | reverse complement strand
AGGTTGGATGTGGAAGCATAGTGATATGTGAAGCTGACCAATACTAATTGCTCGTGAGGCTTGACTATACAACACCCAAACAGTTGTTGTATTAAGCATCAATCGATTCGATATTCAGCAAAACAGCTTGATTCATAAGCTCGTTAGTATGACAATATTCAACTCAAATAAAACCTGTTAATGAATTCTATTTGGTACGAAGTAAGGCATACGAAATAAACAGCGTAAATAAGACCCGAACAAGTCCATAAACAGTTGTGCTGGCGACCATAGCAAGAGTGAACCACCTGATCCCTTCCCGAACTCAGAAGTGAAACCTCTTAGCGCTGATGGTA
>NZ_JAMXXO010000067.1:0-387 GCF_024129115.1 Acinetobacter lwoffii | reverse complement strand
TCATGACTGGTTCGAAGGACGCGCTGCTAAGTGCTGCTTGCTGGTTTATATCGATGATGCCACTGGAAAACTGTTGCATCTGCGCTTCTGTGAGGCGGAAACGACCTTCGACTATATGCTTTCAACCCGAGCCTACATTGAACAATACGGTAAGCCTCTGGCCTTTTATAGCGATAAACATTCGGTCTTCCGAGTGAACCAGAAATCGAGCCAGGACAGCAAAATCACGCAATTTGGCCGGATTCTGAATGAGTTAAAGATTGATATTATCTTTGCCAACTCACCACAGGCTAAAGGTCGCGTAGAACGCGCGAATAGAACCCTTCAAGACCGTTTGATCAAGGAGATGCGTCTGGAAGGCATCAGTTCGATTGCTGAGGCCAATGC
>NZ_JAMXXO010000066.1:0-448 GCF_024129115.1 Acinetobacter lwoffii | reverse complement strand
TCTGCTCATCTTGTGGAATCTGATCAAGTAAATCACCAAGCACCTGTGAATCACTGACATTATTGGTTGTAAGCTGAACTGCTCGTATTTGTAGGGTTTTAGCATCTATACCAATATGAAGTTTACGCCATTGGCGACGATATTCAGGTCCATGTTTCTTGCGCTTCCATTCGCCCTCACCTAGAAACTTCATGCCTGTAGAGTCCATGAGTAGATGCAGCCCATCGCTACTTTTTTGGTAGTTGATTACAATATCAATATGCTTTTGTCTTCTACAAAGCGTGGTGTAATCTGGAGCTATCCAATTTAATCCGCAAAGTTTAATCAGACTTTGCACAAAGCCAGTAACCATACGTAAAGACAGACGGAATAAGGATTTAATCATTAAGCAGCATTGGATGGCTGCGTCGGAGTAGGTTTGATTTCGCCCTTGTTTGCCTTTTGATGG
>NZ_JAMXXO010000065.1:0-492 GCF_024129115.1 Acinetobacter lwoffii | reverse complement strand
ACTTATTGATAAGCTGGGGACTTAGCTTAGTTGGTAGAGCGCCTGCTTTGCACGCAGGAGGTCAGGAGTTCGACTCTCCTAGTCTCCACCAAATTTCAAGATCATAAAAGCACTGCTTTTACTTGAAATTTAAGCAAGAAGCTACGCTTCGCGCAGTATGTAAGCATACAGTGATGAAGTTGTTTAGTTCCTAAGCGATCAAGTGATGAGATCCTAGAGATTAACAAGTACAAGCGTTATGATACGCGCACTTGATAATCTCTGTGATTTATCACAGTTTCCTGACCTGACGAAGGCTGGAAAAATCATTAACAGAATATATTTGAGTTGAAATAATTTGTTCAAACTCGTTTTTAAGATCAACACTAACAGTGATTTATTACTGTGATGTGAAGATTAAGGAAATGAGTTCTAGCGAAATTAACTGAATCAAGCGTTTTGGTATATGAATCTAATTGAAGCTGTACGGTGCTTAAGTGCACAAACGCCAAC
>NZ_JAMXXO010000064.1:0-764 GCF_024129115.1 Acinetobacter lwoffii | reverse complement strand
GGTGGTGTTTTAAAAAGTATGCTGACATTAAATGAAGCCATTATTGATGTAAAAGAAGGTTAAGTCGAAGGCTTTAAAATGGTTTTCAAGCTTTTTGGAGAAATTACAACTTCTTCTAAAACCACGCCTTATTCGATGCCTTATTTTGCAATTATTACCTTCAATTCCTACAGTAAAAAACTTACCAATACTTTGCTTGCAGTTTTTAAAAGCAGTGATGAAACTATCCCAATGATCACTTGCAATTCGGGTGTAGTGAATACCTAATTGTTTAAGCTTTGTCTTCAACCTTTGGACTGTAGCTAAATCTCTCTTACCCCAAACATAAGCAACAATCTCACCTGTTTCTCGATGGTAGGCGTAAATAAGCCATTGTTTATTATTTTTATTTCCAACAAAAGTCCAGAATTCATCTACTTCGAGAGATTCATAATGACTTTGTTTAGGCTGAATTTGATAGGCCGATTCAGTTAAAGTCCGTAAGACTTTACCGATACTAATGCGCTCAACTTCAGCGATATCTCGTATACCGCTGCCTCTGACCATTAACTGTAATATTTTACGAGTAATGCCAGAATTACATCCTAGATAGCTCAGAGCATGGTCACCAATAAACTGACGTTTGCAGTCTTTGCATTGGTAGTTTTGTTTCCCATCTACTTTGATGCCATTTTTCTTTATACTGTCACTGAGGCAGGTTGGACATTTGATTTCTAGAGTTATTTGCATTTCTCTATTTTATCAAAATTCAACCTGCTTTTTTT
>NZ_JAMXXO010000063.1:0-839 GCF_024129115.1 Acinetobacter lwoffii | reverse complement strand
TTAAAAAAATAGCGAAGTAGTAAAATCAAATCGCCAAACCCAATTTTACTATTCGCTATGCCTCGTACCATGCTGACAGATCAACACTGGCAAAAGTTGAAAGTTATTCTGCGTAATTTATCCATTCACCACAACTCAAATTTACGCAATTTTATTGAAGCTATTCTCTATAGAATTAGAACAGGCTGTCCGTGGCGAGATATTCCTTCTTGTTTTGGTCATTCAAACTCTATTTTCAAACGTTTTAATCGTTGGTCAAGCAGCGGTAAGTTACTTAGATTATTCAAATTACTAGCCTCATGCCCCGATATGGAGTGGATTTTTATTGATGGCTCTCATGTACGTGCTCATCAACATTCTGCCGGTATAGCGAATCAATCTATTTCTAAAAGTGTAGGAGGAAACTCCTCAAAAATACATTTGATTGTTGATGCACATGGCAATCCTATTGATTTCATGATTACCGATGGAACCACACATGATGTTAAAGTTGCACCTGATTTAATATCAACATTAGATTTAAAAGAGACAAAAGTGGTATGTGCAGATAAAGGCTATGATTCAGAACCACTGCGTGAACAGATCAGGAAAACAGGGACTAAAGCGAATATACCAAAGAAAACAAATAGCCAATCGAACAATGACCATATGGACTGGTGTTTATATAAAATCAGGCATTTAGTTGAAAATATGTTTTGTAGATTAAAGCAATTTAGAGGAATAGCTACTCGATATGACAAGCTCAAAAGAAATTATCAAAGTTCTGTTGCTTTAGCCTGTATATTTTTATGGCTACCTTTATAGGGTTAATTATGAACAGTAAATGTCAACAGACCCTA
>NZ_JAMXXO010000062.1:0-878 GCF_024129115.1 Acinetobacter lwoffii | reverse complement strand
TATTAGATCTCTTGCGAAAGTAAAAAATTGTTTATACTAGCCCCATGAAATATGAAAATTTAACTCGATTTAATGATGGGGAATTTAAACGACTCGTTGGAGTTCCTCGTCCATTATTCTTAAAAATGGTATCGGTGTTACAACACGCTGAACTTGCCAAGAAAAAATCTGGAAGGCCGCATTCTTTGTGTTTAGAGGATCAATTATTGTTAACTCTAAACTACTTACGCTGTTATAGGACTCAAATTGAATTATCCGCTGACTATAATCTTGCTGAAAGTAATGTGAATCGTACTATTCATAAAGTTGAAAATGCTCTGATTCAATCACGGATTTTTGCATTACCCAAAAGGAATCAAAAGTTTAGTGAAGGTGATTATGTGATCGTTGATGTCACTGAGTCACAGATTGAGCGTCCCAAAAAAACAAAGAAAATTCTATAGCGGTAAAAAGAAGAAACATACGCTAAAAACACAGGTCATTTTTAACCCAAGACTAAAGCAAATTGTAAGTATACAGGTCGAAAGTGGCAGAAAACATGATCTGACGATTGCGCGTAAGTATTTTAAGGAGATGATCATTTATCCTTGTATTATGGCAGATTTAGCCTATAAAGGATTTCATCAGATTAAGAGTAAGTTACTCATTCCAATCAAGAAACCTAAGAATTTATCATTACCCAAAATAGCAAAACAGATCAACCAAGAAATCAGTCGGCGTAGGATCACAATTGAACATATCAACGGCAAACTTAAATATTTTCGGATATTAACAGAACGGTATAGAAATAGACGGAAACGATTTGGTCTAAGAATGAATTTAATTGTTGGAATGGTGAATTGGATGCTCTTGAATTAACTTTCGCAAGAGATCTATTG
>NZ_JAMXXO010000061.1:0-1082 GCF_024129115.1 Acinetobacter lwoffii | reverse complement strand
GGTCACGTTGACCATGGTAAAACAACTTTAACAGCTGCAATTGCAACTGTATGTGCGAAGAAATTCGGTGGCGAAGCGAAAGACTACGCTGCAATCGACTCTGCACCAGAAGAAAAAGCACGTGGTATTACAATTAATACTTCACACGTAGAATACGATTCTCCAACTCGTCACTACGCTCACGTAGATTGCCCGGGCCACGCCGATTATGTTAAAAACATGATTACTGGTGCTGCTCAGATGGATGGCGCGATCCTTGTATGTGCTGCGACTGATGGTCCTATGCCACAGACTCGTGAACACATCCTGCTTTCTCGTCAGGTAGGTGTACCTTACATCGTTGTATTCTTGAACAAATGCGACCTTGTAGACGATGAAGAGCTTCTTGAGCTAGTTGAAATGGAAGTTCGTGAACTTCTTTCTACTTACGACTTCCCGGGTGATGACACTCCAGTGATCCGTGGTTCTGCTCTTCTTGCGCTTAACGGTGATGACAGCCAATACGGCGAGCCAGCGGTAGTTGCGCTTGTTGAAGCACTTGACTCTTACATTCCAGAGCCAGAGCGTGCAATTGACCTTCCATTCCTTATGCCAATTGAAGACGTATTCTCAATCTCTGGTCGTGGTACAGTAGTAACTGGCCGTGTAGAGACTGGTATCGTTAAAGTAGGTGAGTCTGTAGAAATCGTTGGTATCCGTGATACTCAAACTACTACAGTAACCGGCGTAGAAATGTTCCGTAAGCTTCTTGACGAAGGTCGTGCGGGCGAGAACTGTGGTGTTCTTCTTCGTGGTACTAAGCGTGAAGACGTACAACGTGGTCAAGTATTGACTAAACCAGGTGCGATCAAGCCACACACTAAATTCGATGCGGAAGTATACGTACTTTCTAAAGAAGAAGGTGGTCGTCATACTCCATTCCTTAACGGTTACCGTCCACAGTTCTACTTCCGTACTACGGACGTAACTGGTGCGATCGCGCTTAAAGAAGGCGTGGAAATGGTTATGCCTGGTGACAACGTTGAGATGTCAGTAGAGCTAATCCACCCGATCGCAATGGACCCAGGTCTACGTTTTGCGAT
>NZ_JAMXXO010000060.1:0-1126 GCF_024129115.1 Acinetobacter lwoffii | reverse complement strand
AATCACCTCTGTTTTGTATAAGCCATTCACCGTTTCAGCCAAAGCATTATCGTATGAATCACCAGTCGTACCGACTGATGCTCGTAAATTTGCTGCTTCTAAACGATTGGTATAACGAATAGAAAGATATTGCACACCTCTGTCAGAATGATGAATCACATTCTTTGGCATACCTCGATCATGCAATGCTTGCTCTAATGCATCGAGCACCATATCTGTATTCATTCGTGTAGATACTTTCCAGCCAACAATTGCTTGTGAGAACACATCAATAATAAAGGCGGTATATACCCAGCCTGAATGAGTTTGAATATACGTAAAGTCACTGACCCACAGTTGGTCAGGATGATCAGCAGTAAAATTACGTTTCACTAAATCATCTGCTCGTTTTTGGTCATCTCGGCTACGGGTGGTTTGTTTGTTCTTACCTCGCCAAACACCTTGTATACCTAGCTTTTTCATTAATCGAGCAACAGTACAGCGTGCAATAATATAGCCTTCACGTTTCAGTTTTTGCCAGACTTTACGTACACCATATCGACCTGAACTTTCCTTCCAAATTCGTTTAATTTGTTCAGCATGATGCTCATCATGTAGATCTCGTTTCGCTCGATGTTCTGGATTGTCAGCGAGATCTAAAGTCCGGTAATAGGTTGAAGCTGCGATCGGTAAAATTCTACAAATCGCTTCAACACCATATCGATCTTTATTGTTATGGATAAAATCCACCATTATTTGTGTGGGCGGTCGAGCTCCGCCTGGGCGAAAAAAGCGGCTGCTTTACGTAGAATTTCATTGGCACGCTTTAATTCTTTAATTTCACGTTCCATTTGCTTCATTTTTTCTTGATCAGATATCTGTTGTACTTTAATAGGATTTTGCTGATCTAAATGCTTTTGATGCCAGGCACGAAGTGTTTCAGGAGTACAACCAATCTTAGGCGCAATTGCTGTGATTGCAGCCCAAGTAGAAGGATAATCTTTTTCAGATTCAATCAATAATTGAACCGCTCTTTCTCTGATTTCAGGGGTATATTTTAATTTTGTCATCGGGACACTACGCTTCGCTACGTCTTGCGAAGCAATGCTTCTCATCTCAGAATATTGACTCTCCGACAAACCCGGTA
>NZ_JAMXXO010000059.1:0-1316 GCF_024129115.1 Acinetobacter lwoffii | reverse complement strand
GCAGGGTAGATGTGATAACAGTTAGTCCAGACCCGACCTGCCTGAATAGCACGGCCTGCACGGTAAGAGGTATGCGCTGAGCGTGACCAGACACCGGCACCGAGTCCATAAATTGTATCATTGGCGATCTTGATCGCATCATCAAAGTCTTTAAAGGTGGTCACAGCCAATACAGGCCCGAAGATTTCATCCTGGAAGGTCTTCATGTCATTAGTGCCTTTAAAGATGGTCGGCTCAATATAGAAACCTTGACCCACTTCCTGACGTGCTTCACCACCAGTCAGGATCTGTGCGCCTTCTTCACGACCAGTGGCAATACAGCCCAGAATCTTGTCCTGCTGTTCCTGTGAGGCTTGCGCGCCAATCATGGTGTCAGTATCCAGCGGATGCCCGGTTTTAATCCGTTTCACCCGTTCAACGGCACGCGCCAGAAATTCGTCAGCAATACTTTCCTGGATCAGCGCACGCGATGGACAGGTGCAGATTTCACCTTGGTTCAGGGCAAACATGGCAAAGCCTTCCAGAGCTTTGTCCAGATAATCGTCTTCCTGATCCATAATGTCAGCAAAGAACAGATTCGGTGATTTACCGCCAAGTTCCAGCGTTACCGGAATAATATTTTCAGTTGCATACTGCATTATCATTTGGCCGACGGCAGTCGAGCCGGTAAAGGCAATCTTGGCAATACGGGGATTGGTCGCCAGCGGACGGCCGACTTCGACCCCGTAGCCATTGACGATGTTCAACACGCCCGGTGGCAAAATGTCCTGAATCAGTTCAGCGAGCACCAGAATACTGACCGGGGTCTGTTCTGCAGGTTTCAGCACAATACAGTTGCCTGCAGCCAGGGCAGGTGCCAGTTTCCAGGCGGCCATCAGAATCGGGAAGTTCCAGGGAATGATTTGTCCGACTACACCAAGCGGTTCATGAAAATGGTAGGCGATGGTATCTTCATCAATTTCGGAAATGCCGCCTTCCTGGGCACGGATACAGCCGGCAAAATAACGAAAATGGTCAATAGCCAGCGGAATATCGGCAGCCAGCGTTTCACGGATCGGTTTGCCGTTGTCCCAGGTTTCTGCCACAGCCAGCAGTTCCAGATTTTGTTCCAGACGATCTGCAATTTTCAACAGGATATTGGAGCGGGTGGTCGGCGATGATCTGTTCCATTGTTCTTTGGCGTTGTGTGCTGCATCCAGGGCCAATTCAATGTCTTCTACAGAAGAACGCGGAACCTTGGTAAAGACTTTGCCATCTACCGGAGAGATGTTGTCAAAGTATTCACCTTTGACCGGAGCGACCCATTCGCCGCCAAT
>NZ_JAMXXO010000058.1:0-1457 GCF_024129115.1 Acinetobacter lwoffii | reverse complement strand
GATTTTTTTCATTTTTATAGAATCTTAATAATATTAATATTATACAAATTATGAGAAATCTAGTCCTTAAAAGGACTAGAAATTTTAATTAACCCAGTTTTCTAGCTTTAATCCATCTATACGCTCAAATTCCTTAATGTTATTTGTGACTAATACAACATCTAAAGCTAGGGCATGCGCTGCAATTAGCATATCCAAACTACCAATTATTTTACCTGTAGATTGTAGATCTTGACGTAGTTTGGCGTAATGCCAGATTGCTTTCTCATCGTAAGGTAAAATATCTAAAGGTGATAAAAACTTGTTCAATGCCTGCTTGTTGCGCTCAGAGCCAGATTTTTCAACGCCAAAAGCTAATTCGGATGCTGTTATGCTTGAAATCGTAAGCTGACCAAGCTGGTATTGCTTAAAGCGTTCAAAAACATGCTCTGGCTTATGATTGATCACATAGATACAAATATTTGTGTCTAAGAGGTAAATCATTTGAAATCCTCACGTACTTGTTCGCCCTGATCTGCTCGTTCTAACTTGAATCCTACCTCAAACTCGTTTAGAGCTTCTAGCATTACATCCCAAGGATTGTCGATAGGCATCAATAACACACCACGCCCAAAACTTTTAATCGCTACTTCAGTACCATTAAAACGAAATGCTTTAGGTAACCTAACTGCTTGACTTCGACCTGTTTGAAAGACTTTAGCAACTTCCATTTTTTATCTCCTAATAAGATAGCTATCATTGATACATATCTTATCATTGAATAATTTATAACGTGTGATTTGTTGTAATTGATGAATGACTTTAATCCATATTCTAGATGCCATCCAGGCCTCATCTAAAAGTACAGAGCATAAAAAACCCCGGCATCCTGCCAGGGTTTTTTATTGGAACTTTAGGTCTTTGCGTGCTTTTGCTTGTCTTATCTGGCCCCATCCTGGCGCTTATTTTTAATTATATGGAACTTCCTGTTCCTGACCATTCAATAATATGAAAATTCCAGTATGCCGGATAGCCGCAAAGGGCCGAGATTGATGTGAGCCTAAGCCTACAAAGTAGCCTAAATTTCATCCACAGCAATTGGGGATAGTTTTCGCCCTGGAAGAGCTGAGAACATTGGGAAAATGCCAAAATTGAGTATTTTTTAGACGATTTTATTGGCGAAAGATTACAAATCTGCTTAAAAAACATACGAGTTGTTAAAACGTGTGTTTTTTGATCTTTAAGGTTTTGGATTTATCGTATTAAGTTATTGATAAATAATATTATTTAAAAAGGCATTTCGTATAACCGCTATTATGTTAAATAGAATCAAAAAACCTCCAATAAAATCGTTATAGTATTATTATTTATTGAGTAGATAAGAGAATTAAATTAGTGAAATACTCAAATGAAAAAATAGTAAAAGCTCTCTTACTTTCTCCTTTACCACTACTTTTTTTCACAGCAGTCCTGTTTAT
>NZ_JAMXXO010000057.1:0-1482 GCF_024129115.1 Acinetobacter lwoffii | reverse complement strand
TGTTATTCACCAATTAAAATGTCTATGCGATAAACCATTTAAAATGTCCTGTTTTTAACCACAAGAGTCAAGCACAGGATTTAACTTTCTTTGTTCAATAACAGCTTTCTGAGCTTTACGACTCGGCATACTTTTCTTGAGACGGGAACGTTTATTCTGTTTTTCCAACTCTTCATGCTGTTGCTGAATATGTGCCAGAACTGTACCTAACCGTTTATTCTCAACGATCTCATTCTGCTGTAGCCCAGCTAATTTATTGAAAATGCTGTAGTTGAGCTTTCGTCCCTCGTGCATGAGGGCCACAGTCCCATCCGGGTACTCCAGAAATGAAATATATTGCCCAACAAGCTTATGATTCAGCTCTATCGGTTCAAGCAGATAAATACATTTGTCATAGGTCAGGGTCAGATTCTTGGTGACCTTACGCGGTTCCTGCCAGGTAAAAATATCATCCAGTTCAAGATGAGATTCGGTTAATGGCCGATGTAAATTCTTTGAGTTTCGCGCACACTTGGCAAACTTCTGATTGAAATGCTCAATAAAGCAGGGCAGCCAGGCATTTGCCTCGGCAATTGAACAGATACCTTCTAGGCGCATTTCCTTGATCAGGCGATCCTGGAGTGTTCTATTGGCACGTTCCACACGGCCTTTGGCCTGGGGTGAGTTGGCGAAGATAATATCAATATTTAACTCATTCAGAATCCGCCCAAATTGCGTGATCTGGCTATCTTGGCTCGATTTCTGATTCACTCGGAATACCGAGTGTTTATCGCTATAAAACGCTAAAGGCTTGCCGTATTGCTCAATGTAGGCTCGGGTTGAAAGCATATAATCAAAGGTCGTTTCAGCCTCACAAAAGCGCAGATGCAACAGCTTTCCAGTGGCGTCATCGATATAAACCAGCAAGCAGCATTTGGAAGCTCGACCTTCAAACCAGTCATGATATGAGCCATCGATCTGGATCAGCTCACCGAAGCAATCACGGTTGTATCGAGGCTGATATGGACGTTTCAGGCGCTTGGATCGAGGAATCCAGAGGTCATTTGCAGTCATCCAGCGACGAACCGTTTCTACCGGGATATGCAGGCCAACATGCTGCTGAGCTTCTCATGAGCCAATGTAGGACCAAAGCCAAGTAAATGTTCAGAAATAATGGAAAGACATTCTGATTTTAACAGGACGTCATGGCGACGATGACCCGGTTGACCACGACTGGCATGTGCCATACCTGAGACACCATCTTGATTGAGCTTCTGCAATAACCGGGTAATTTGACGGGTGGAAAGATTCAGGATTTCAGCAGCACGGACCTGGGTAATACGATGATCTCTAACGTCTTGCAGAACTGCAAGACGTTGAATTTCTTTATCAGACATAGTGATCAGCATTTATATTTTATATCCAGTCCATGGTGATAAAAACCATCATAAACCAGACATTTTTATTGGTGAGAATATAGACACTTTAAATGGGTTCTAACAC
>NZ_JAMXXO010000056.1:0-1797 GCF_024129115.1 Acinetobacter lwoffii | reverse complement strand
GTTCCATTAGTCCGATATTTAAAAGCCGAACCTGTAGGGATACCTGATTGGGCTTATGAAAAGAAACTCGTTGCTTAACGGGTTTTTTTTTGTCTATCTAGTGAGTAAAAACGAGCGATGAGTGAGGAGGAGCTTCGACGACCGACACGACAGAGCGAGTGTCTACGAGCGAACTGACATATTTAGAATTACAAAACCTTCCTTCCCTGATTACAAGCTCCCTTCTGCATTAGATCGGTAAGTACCAGGCTATGCCTGCCGACAACATATAAACATGACAACATGACAACAAGTAAACATGAAAACACACCGACGCAAACGCAATCGACATCCGATCGGCTCGCGTCGGTGCGATGCGAAAAGGAGGTGTGCAGTGTTAGTAATACTGCACATTAGTCTCAATAATGATACTTTTTAAGAATCCCCACACTTTACAGCTCTTTTTTTATGCGGTACTCTAAATCCAAAGAGTTACTCCGAAGAAATTATAATGCCTAATGTAAACCCTAGAACAAACCTAACACTTAAACCTGAATTACACGATCTTATCCAAGAAACTGCCGATCATTTAGGTCTTAAACGTGCTCAATTAATTACAAGTCTTTTAGAGGAATTTGCTCCTCAGCTTGAAAAAATGTGTGTTGCATTTCGGGAAATCAAAGAAAAAAAGGTAGACCCTTCTGTGGTTGTCTCTGCATTTGGTGCTGACAGTATGGCTGAAATTACTCAAGCTACTGCACAGTTAGCTCAGGAATTGGCTCAGATGCAAAAAGGAAAAAATCATGATTGATTGGGTAACCGCTATTCTTCCTTGCAAACATGACCCTTCTAGGCTCATTGATGGGCTTATTTATTCTTATGATGCTCTTGGCAATGAACAATGGATGGTTGAAAAGAAATTAAGTATTGAAGGTTCTTTTTCTTCTAAGGTTCAAATTAAATCACACGATAATTTTCATATATGGATTTCAGGTAATCCGACCAAGTTTTTACAAGGTCATAATATTTTTGGTTCTAATGATTTACTTCACTTGATGGGTTTATTTTTTGATGAGTTATTAAAACAAGATATTGGCTTATGTCCCGACCCTTTCCAATACAACAAAATAAAAGATGGTGAATATCAATTAACTCGTGTTGATGTAAACGAATCTTGGCATTTAGATAATAAAAAGGACGTTTTAGCTTGGATCCGTGCTGTCGGCTCTACTGCATACATGAAACATCGTGGTGCTGGTCAATTCTCTGGTGATACTGCTTATTTTGGTAAAAACTCTCGTCGTTGGTCTTTAAAGTGTTACTCCAAAGGACATGAATTGTCTGCTAAAGGTCATAGATTACCTAAAGAATTAATGATTCCTGAGTTGTTAGAATATGCTGATAAAGCCTTACGGATAGAGGCTGTCATACGTTCTATGGAGTTAAAAAGACTAGGCTTGGACTATGCTAGTAATTGGGATATAGACACTGCTACAATGTTACTCCGAAGTTATCTTGATAACTTAGAGATGAGTGATGTTTATATGCTAAAAGATGATGTTTTAGATTCCCTTCCGATGCGCTTACGCATGGTATATCAGTCTTGGCTTAACGGTGACGATCTCAAGCAAATTATGACTAAACCAACTTTCTACCGTGTTCGAAAACAGTTAGAAAAGTATGGTGTTGATATTGCAACTGCCACACCAAAAGAAAAAACAAACGTTGTTCCATTAGTCCGATATTTAAAAGCCGAACCTGTAGGGATACCTGATTGGGCTTATGAAAAGAAACTCGTTGCTTAACGGGTTTTTTTTT
>NZ_JAMXXO010000055.1:0-1818 GCF_024129115.1 Acinetobacter lwoffii | reverse complement strand
GATTTTTTGAAAAAAAGCATAGGTCTAGATAATCAAGCTAGATTTTTTAAAACTCCACATTGGTCAATTGTACATAAACCATCACAAGTACCTCTTAAATCAGATAGTTGTTCAATAAGCTTTTGTTGCTTGATTATATTTTCTCTGATAGCACTGACATGTAAGTCAATTAATTCATTCACATCTGAACAATTCTTCTCAGGTTTGTCTTTATAGGTAAGTAATTGACGAATTTCATTCAAACTCATATTTAAAGTTCGGCAATTCAAAATAAATTTAATTCGCTCAACATAGCCTACATCGTAAAGGCGGTAATTTCCTTCCGTTCTTTCCGGTTCCGGAATTAAACCTTCCTTTTCATAAAACCTAATTGTTAATACTGAACATGAGGTTTTTTTAGAGAGTTCACCAATTTTTAAATGCATTGAGTTAGTATTTCCAAAGATTCTTGACTCTATAGTAACTATAGGGATTCTAATATTCAAAGTTTATAATTTTTTTAATGGGTATAATTATGAGTGGTTGTGGATGTAGTAAAGAAACACCATGCGAAGATAAGAAATCTCAACAAGAAAATCATCCATCAATTGCAGAAGCAAACAATTCAAAGAATTGTGATAATACGCTTAGCTGTTGTGGTGAAGAGGAAGAAAAAAAATCTTCATCTCCTTGCTGTAACACTTCAAACAGTTGTGAAGATACCGCTCAATCCTGTTGTGGTTCTGATCCCAAAGAAAATTTAAGCACTGAAGACGTTTTAAAAGATTCGCACTACATGAGTGAATACTTAGTTCCCAAAATGGATTGTTCTGCGGAAGAACAGATGGTTCGTATGGCGCTATCTTCAATTGATGGTGTTCAAAAACTCATCTTTGATTTACCTAACCGTTCTTTAAGGGTTCTACATAATCAAAAAGATGAAAATATAACCACCAAACTTGAAGCTTTGGGTTTTGGTGCAAAGCTTGTGAAGACTGAAACTTATATAAGCAATCAACAGGCTAAGCAAACAAGTACCTACACCATTCCTAAAATGGATTGCTCTGCTGAAGAGCAAATGGTCCGTATGGCTCTTGCAGATATTGAAGCAGTTAAAGGTCTTACTTTTGATCTTCCCAATCGAAAACTGAAAGTCTTCCATAATGAAGGGATTCAGCAAATTACGGCTAAACTCGAAGGACTGGGTTTTGGGGCGAAACTTGATGAAATACAGCTTTCTTCAGGCGATATACCTAATGAACCTGATCCTGTGAGACAAGCTAAAGTACTTAAACTGTTATTAGGTATTAATGCTCTACTTTTCTTTATAGAATTCATCAGCGGTATTATTGCTGCGTCTACAGGATTGATTGCTGATTCTCTAGATATGTTTGCCGATGCAGCCGTTTATGGTATTGCGCTATATGCCGTCGGAAAAGCTGCGAAATATCAAATAAAAGCAGCCCATTTCGCAGGTTGGATTCAGTTATTACTTGCTGTTATCGTGATTGTTGATGTCATTAGACGATTCATGTTTGGAAGCGAGCCAGAATCAACGCTCATGATTGTTATTGGCCTGCTCGCACTTATAGCTAACGTGACATGCTTATATCTTATTTCTGGTCATCGAGAAGATGGCGCACATATGAAAGCCAGTTGGATTTTCTCGGCGAATGACGTTGTCGTAAATATGGGCGTTATATTTGCCGGTGTACTCGTGGCGTGGACGGGATCAGCTTATCCAGACTTAATCATTGGCATACTGGTTTCTTTATTCGTACTTAATGGTGCCCGAAAAATTTTGGCTTTGAAGTAAGAGTATCGAAAATGAATCTATTT
>NZ_JAMXXO010000053.1:0-2079 GCF_024129115.1 Acinetobacter lwoffii | reverse complement strand
GTCACAGTGCTGTTCGGCTCTGCTGTTCCTGTGATTTCTGGAGTCGTGTCATTACCCACTGCAATTGGGTCAATCACTGGCGCTGCTGGTGGTGTGATATCTATTACCAACTCTACTGGCGTAGACGGATTACTTGTATTACCTGCTGCATCTGTTGCTGTCGCAACAACTTCATTCTTGCCTTCTGGTAAAGCTGTATCCGGTGTATAGCTCCAGTTACCTGTTGGATCTACAGCGACTTCACCTTCAACAACTACATTGCCCTGATCGTCTTTTATTACCACAGTCACAGTGCTGTTCGGCTCTGCTGTTCCTGTGATTTCTGGAGTCGTGTCATTACCCACTGCAATTGGGTCAATCACTGGCGCTGCTGGTGCTATTGTATCCTTTACATTTTCACCAGTATTTGATGAAGAACCTCCTCCAGCAGCTGCCAATCCCGCTAAAGGAATCAAGGCCAATAACCAATAAGGATTAAACTCATAGGCTGCTGCAACCAAAGGTTCACCGCCCAATGCTTGACCAGCACTGACCTCATCTGCCAGCATACTTACAGCATGTTCCTGCAAACCGCTTTCCGGCACATAAGCATAATAACTTCCATTTTCATGTAAACCGATCAGTAAATTAGTCGTTGTTCCATCTTGACCATAGTAATCCTGAATAATCAGATCAGTATCGAGTGGATCGGATGAACCGTCTTCCAAACCAATATGCAAGTCATTCCCTACACGTTTAATTTTTATATTTTCAGGAGCAAATTGAGTTGCATCATCAAGCAACTCGTAATTGACGTTTTTTTTAGCCTGAATAATCACGGGCTGGTCAGGTGTTTTAGTAACATTTAGAGTTGAAATTACTTTTTTAGCATCATGTAGCTTTACAGTAATGTTTTGATTATTCATAAAATTATTCTCTACTCATGCATATTTTAGAAATTTATTAAAAAGCTCTATCAGACTTGAAAGAACTTATTCAGCTTTAATGCCATAAGCAATTATTTCTACACGCCGGTTAGGCAAATTACATTGCTCACGAGCCATCTTGTCTGTGGCATAACGAATCTGACAGTCATTGACTACCAAGTCTTGCTCACCACGCCCTTCGATTGAAATATTCTGTCTAGCCACACCATAAATTGTGAGAAAATTACGAATTGTTTCAGCGCGTTGTAAAGATAACTGCTGATTAAAAGCCTCAGTTCCCGTAGGGTCGGTATAGCCGAAGACACTGATATGACTGATCTGATCTTGTTGATTAATAATTTGAGTGGCAATTTCCTTAACTTCTTCTTGGCCTTTTTGCAACATGTCATTTGAGCCTGATTTTGCATAAGCAAATAAGGTATTTGCCTCCAAGGTATATTTCTTAAAGGCGGTCTGGACAGGAACATTCACATAGACTGTTTTTGCACAGGCTTTATTTTGTTCAACACGTGAAAGCGTGTGCGTTTGTTCACGGAGAGTAGGAAGAATCTGCTTTGCTTCTATTTCTGCTAATGGTTGGATTCGGATGGACTGATTGGCATCAATAGCCAGTTTAAAATACTGAATTTTCCTTGCAGATAAATCATACAGCTGATTTCCTTGCCTTATGTTTGCATAATCCAACTTGCTTTGGGTAAAAGCAGCACTCATTCGAGTTGGATTTGCACATGCAGGAAACATTTTATAACTGCCTGGTTGAAGCGAAGTTAAATATTTTCCTTCCAGAAAAATATTCACGGCTGGCCCATTGAATGCACCTTCTTCCCGAAGAAACACTGCCATGGTTTGATCCGGTCTAATATGATCAGATAGAGTCATGGATGCGGGAGTAAATGTTTTCCCAGACTGTAATGCAGGCGGATTATGAATAGAAGCGCATCCCGACCCTAAAATAGAAAGTCCTATTAGCAAAACTAATTTCTTAATATACATATCCCATTTACCCCCAAACTAAATCCAATTTTAAAATACTTAAAAAAATTATGGATTTCTGTGAATTAATTTATATTTAAACTTAATGATCATATAAAAAAAATATTAAAAAACATAGTATAAAAAATATTAGATTTAATTTATTAAAATCAATTTTGTT
>NZ_JAMXXO010000052.1:0-2351 GCF_024129115.1 Acinetobacter lwoffii | reverse complement strand
CCATATTTGGAGCTGCTCTATCGTTTCGTATTTGATAAAAAATCCTACTACAACCTAGAAATAACAAAAGACGTAAAGCCAAACAAAAGGAATGAGGAGTGAGGAGGACGTAGGGACCGACCGACACGACCGAATGACTTGTGAAGGCGGTACGTCAATCGGTTGTCTGTGATGTGACGTTCCGTGAACGTGCATCATCATCAGACAATCGAATAAGCAAGCCTACCCAGTGGCCACAGGACTTGTAAGGGGTTCGACCCCTTAAACCCCAAAGGGCGCACTTATGCAAACTTTTCAAGTTCGCCAGTGCTCCCACCAGTAACAGAGGGCGCGGAGTGCGCCCGAACTGACACCATCTAAATTTCAAAACCTTCCCTTTCTGATTACAAGCTCCCTTTGGATTTCCAAACGGGAGCTTTTAGCAATCCCGCAGGGTTGCGACGCATTGACATTCTTCTTAAAATCTATAATATTCTAAGAACAATCTAATAGAATCTAAACGGAATCTTAAAAATGTTATTTAAATCTCTTGGCATCGCCACTGCTACTAATACCGCTTCTAATTCTGAGGACTCTAAGCCTGTGACTATTCGCTTAACAGATAGTGAAGTTCAACTTTACGATGCTGTTGCTAAATCTATGGGTTTAACTCGACAAGATTTTTTAGCTCATTTAATTCGTAATAACTTCAAGCAGGCATTAACTGATTTCTTAATCGGTTATACCCAATCTTCTCCATCAGTATCTCTGTGTGAATTAATTCATTCAAATACCGATAGCGATGAAGTCAAACAAAAGGTTTCTTGGTTGCTGCGTTCTATTTCACAAGAACTACTGGAGGAGGACGAGAAAGATATTCACGAGCACATTGAAAGCGAGCGTTTTTATCAATTTGCGACTCCTCGGAAGGGTATTTTTGCTGAAACAGTTAAACCAGAGGAGAACTAAGAAATGATCAAATTAGAAGGCACAGTCTTAAACGTCTTTACTCAGCAAGGCGGTAAGGACAAAAAAACAGGTGATCAGTTTGCTGACCGTGACAAGGTACAAATTTTAGGTGCTATGGATCTGCCAAATGGTGACGTTAAAAATGAACTTTTTACGTTATCAGTAGAAAATTATCGGGACTTTAAAGACTTCCTAAATAAGAAAATCTGTATTGCTGTTGGTGCAATGGCAAGCGGTCGTAATGTTATTTTTTATGTTGCTAAAGGTGCACAACCTGTTTTAGCAGAAACGATGTGAAACTTGAAAAAAAACAGTGAGTTAGCCTTGGCTTCTCGCTGTTTTTTCTTTCTCTTGATACTATTGATTAACTAGGGGACAAAAATTGACTAAAAAAGACAATAAAAAAGCCCATAATTCGGATGCTTTGGCGGGCGATGAATTACAGGCTTTGCAATCTGCTAAGGCAGATCAACATAGGGATAGAATAACACGTTTTGGGATTTTGAAACATAGAGCGAAGCTACAAGAACAATACTTGTGGACGCAGGTTGATTTCAAATCAGAAGGTGAAAATGATCTATCCAATAAGGCTCTTAAGGCTGCAACCAAATTAAAGGGGTGCGGTCAATTTCTGCTATTCCATAATTACTACACAATAGATCAAGTTAAGCTGGCTAAAGCTCATTATTGTTCTCAGCATTTACTATGCCCTATGTGTGCTGGTGTAAGGGCAGCTAAGTCAATGAGTCGATATATTCAACGTATTGAAGAATTGATGCGTCAGAATCGCCATTTAAAGCCCGTATTGATCACTTTGACGGTTAAGAACGGTGAAGACCTACAGGAACGCTTTAAGCATCTTAGAAGCTCATTTAGAACGCTTTTAGACCGCTATAACGATTATAAGAAAAAAGGCCGTGGCTTTAATCAGTTTTGTAAAATTGATGGTGCTTTCTATTCCACTGAATATACCTACAACCCAAAAACTAAAGAATGGCATCCTCATATTCATATTTTTGCTTTACTCAATGAATGGATAGACCAGGAAGAATTAGCCGAAACTTGGCACGACATTACCCTGGATTCTTATATCGTCGATATTCGAAGAGTTAAGAAAACTAAAGAACACGGCTATAGCAAAGCTGTTGCAGAGGTATGTAAATATGCCCTTAAGTTTAGTGATCTCTCACTGGAGAATACTTGGGAAGCATATCTTTCTTTGAAAGGTAACAGGCTGACTGGCTGTTTTGGTTCTATGTATGGTGTCAAGCTACCTGAAAAACTTACTGATGATCTACCTCTTGATGATCTTCCATATTTGGAGCTGCTCTATCGTTTCGTATTTGATAAAAAATCCTACTACAACCTAGAAATAACAAAAGACGTAAAGCCAAACAAAAGGA
>NZ_JAMXXO010000051.1:0-2443 GCF_024129115.1 Acinetobacter lwoffii | reverse complement strand
GTTTAATACTGTTCCTTCAAGTTTGATCATGACTTAACCCTCTAAAGTTGTAGTTAGTGATTTAGCGATAAATTCCGCTGAATTGGATGATAGATTTTCTGTAAGAGCCATCGCTTCGCACAGAACTCGTTGTTCCATTGAGGTATCAGAATTGAAATTCTCAAGATAGCCTTCAGCAAACTCAACAAAGGCTTGACCAAAATACTGCTTAAGAATGTCAGCAATAACAGCACTGCGTGTTGTTTCTGCATAAGAAGCAAAGGCATCAATAGCCTCAATTACATAATCAGGAGCCTTGAAGGTCACAGTTTTGATAGATGAAGTTGCTGCAATTTCGTCATTCTGATCAATACGAGATTGAGCTAATGAATTGCCGCTTTCGAAGAAGATTCCGTGTTCCATATTTTCACCAGTATACAGTTGGAAATTATTTTTAATTACGTTTGTAATTTCATAATAATACTTTTTGTAATTTAGTCAAATTATGTTTGTGTCGCCACCCATTCGGGATGGCTAAAAGCTCCCGATCTGAAATCAGATGGGAGCTTGTAATCAGGGAAGGAAGGTTTTGAAATTCTTATAATGCCAGTTCGGGCGCACTCCGCGCCCTCTGCTATTAGTGACAGCACTGCAAACTGAAAGTTTGCATAAGTGCGCATTTCATGGAATGCACGCTTCCGCGTTTCTATGAAACAGGTACTAACCAATAAATGCTAATAGCCTATGCTCGACATATGGGAAAAGATCAATGTTATACATAATTCCGTCCCATCTTCGGATTCGTTGTCGAACCCTTACACGAGTTTTAGGCGGGATTCTCCAGTGGGCTTTTTTACGTCCTCGCTGTGGTCGTTCCGTGACTGCGCGCCCTCGCACCGGCAACGTCCTCGCTTCGTCCATAATCGCCAAATCAACATCCCTCATTCGGTCGTGTCGGTCGGTCGATTCCTCCTCCTCACTCCTCATTCGGTCAGTTTCTTTTGGCTCAACATGACGAGTGGTAACTAGGTCATAATACGATTTCTTAGAAAATGCGAATTTGTACAGCATTTCGAGATATGGCAAATCTTCTGATAGCATGTCGTCTGTCATTGTGTCAGGAATTTTGACACCCCATAAAAGACCGAAAGAACCTGTTAAACGTTTGCCCTTGAGAACCTTGAAAGCTTCCCAAGTATTTTCAACGGACAGATCGCCAAACTTCAAAGCATACTTACAGACTTCGGCAGCCGCTTTGCTATAGCCGTGTCCTTTTTCTTTTTTTGCCCTACGGACATCGACGACCATCGAATCCCCAGTAAGGCTATGCCAGTATTCTGAAAATTCCTGTTGATCAATCCATTGGTCAACAAGTGCAAACATATGAATATGTGGATGCCATTCACCTGTTTTTTCGTTGAATGTATTTTCGTATGAATACATAGCACCTTGAACCTTACAGAACTCATTAAACCCTCGACCTTTCTTTTCGTAGTCCCTACGACGATCTAAGAGCTTTCTAAAGGACTTCATGAGATGTTCAGAGCGTTCTGCTAGGTCAGAGCCGTTTTTAACGGTGAGCGTGATTAGAACGGGCTTGAGCTTGCGATTTTCTTGTAAGACTTGATCAATACGTTCAACGTATTTTTGAATAGCACGAGATGCACGAATGGCAGCGCAGAAAGGACAAAGCAAATGCTGTCCGCAGGTACGGAGCTTGGAAAGTTTAACTTCGCCTATTGTGTAAAAATTTTTGAATAGCAGATAGTTTCCGCATTCATTCAATTTCTGAGCAGATTTTAGAGCCTTGATAGATTCTTCGTTTTTAACGTCTTTCTCATAGTTCTCTTTAAACTTAGCCAGGGTAAATAAATAATTTTCCTGATTCTTAGCTCTATGTTTCAAAGTCGCAAAACGTGTTATTCTATCCCTATGTTGATCTGCATTAGCAGATTGCAAAGCCTGTATTTCTCCACCCGCCAAAGTGTTCGAAATATGGGCTTTTTTATTGTCTTTTTTAAGCAATTTTTGTCCCCACTTTAATCAATAGTATCAAGTAAAAGAAAAAACAGCGAGAAGCTTCGCTAACTCACTGTTTTTTTTCACGTTTCACATTGTTTCTGCTAAAACAGGTTTTGCACCTTTAGCAACATAAAAAATCACATTACGACCACTTGCCATTGCCCCAACAGCAATTGAAATTTTTTGATTTAGGTAATCCTTAAAGTCCCGATAATTTTCTACTGATAGCGTAAAAAGTTCATTTTTTACGTCACCATTTGGCAGATCCATAGCACCTAGAATTTGTACTTTGTCACGATCAGCAAATTGGTCGCCTGTTTTTTTGTCTTTACCGCCTTGCTGGGTAAATACGTTTAATACTGTTCCTTCAAGTTTGATCATGACTTAACCCTCTAAAGTTGTAGTTAGTGATTTAGCGATAAATTCCGCTGAATTGGATGAT
>NZ_JAMXXO010000050.1:0-2468 GCF_024129115.1 Acinetobacter lwoffii | reverse complement strand
ACAGAAGCGCAGATGCAACAGTTTTCCAGTGGCATCATCGATATAAACCAGCAAGCAGCACTTAGCAGCGCGTCCTTCGAACCAGTCATGATATGAGCCGTCAATCTGGATTAGCTCACCGAAGCAATCCCGGTTATAACGTGGCTGATATGGACGTTTAAGGCGCTTGGATCGTGGAATCCAGAGGTCATTTGCAGTCATCCAGCGCCGAAGCGTTTCTACCGGGATATTCAGGTCAAACATGCTGCTGAGCTTCTCATGGGCCAAGGTAGGTCCAAATCCCAGCAGATGTTCAGAAATAATGGAAAGACATTTTGATTTTAATAAATCATCATGGCGACGATGGCCAGGTTGACCACGACTGGCATGCGCCATACCTGAAACACCATCTTGATTGAGCTTCTGTAATAACCGGGTAATTTGACGGGTTGAAAGATTAAGGATTTCAGCAGCACGGACTTGTGTAATACGATGATCTCGAACGTCTTGCAGAACAGCAAGACGTTGAATTTCTTTGTCAGACATAGTGATCAGCATCTATATTTCATATCCAGTCCATGATGGTGAAAACCATCATAAACTAGACATTTTTATTGGTGAGAATATAGACATTTTGAATGGGTTTTAACACAAATTGTAAGCCCAAAATAGAAATGTCCGCTTTTAGAATGTGCACTTTTGCAATTTCCTTAGCGGACGGTTTGATATGTTGGTGTCTATGTCGGATAAAGAACTTAAACGATTGTCGGTTTTGCAGGAAATCTGCGATCAACGCATAACTCAATCCCAGGCTGCTCAGCTACTTCTACTTCATATTTCAGAATGTCAGGTCAGACGCTTACTGCAGAAATACAAAGTTCAAGGTCCAGCTGCATTATAGCCCATACGGGTCGTGGCCAAACCAGCAATTCCAGGCTTTCTGAAGAACTCAGACTCAAGTGCCTCAATATTGTTTCTGATCAACTGCATGGTTTCGGACCAACCTTGGCGCATGAAAAGCTTATTCAACAGGAGTTATGGTTCATTCTGACCAAGGCAGTCAGTACTGTAGTCGTGCTTTTAGAGCGCTATTATTGACGAATAACTGTATTCAAAGTATGTCACGCAGTCTTGCGCAGTACACTGCTCATGTTGGGACAATGCAGTGACTGAAAGCTTCTTTCATACATTGAAAGGTCATGTAATCCATGGCAGTGTGTTTGCCACTCGAAAAGAAGCGAATGCTGTCTTGTTTGACTATATCGAGCTTTATTACAATCGAATCAGAATACATTCTGCAAATGGCTGGTTAAGTCCTGAAGCCTTTGAACAAAAATATTGTAAGAATTTAGAGGGATCGAATGTCCACAATACTGTCTAGGATCAGATAAAGGATTCTGCATCTGAAAAAAGGCCTTTAGCTTAATTCTGAGCTTCGACTAATGACAAAATATAAGACTTCTACCTCTGAAAATTATAAAAAATCAATTTTTTTGATTTTTAAAGAATGAGGATATAGTATTTGTAAAATTACTTAGCTGCTTAAAACTTAATTCTAATTGGTTAATAGGTGAAAAATGAAATTAGCAGAAGCTCTCTTACTTCGAAGTGATCAACAAAAAAAAATTATTTCACTAAAACAACGTATCAATGCAAATGTATTGGTACAAGATGGTGATAAACCATCTGAAGATCCAAATGAACTACTAAAACAAGTATTTGCTTTAATTCAAGAATTTCAAAAATTAAGTTATGCAATTCATGAAACTAATGCTTTAACAAAATTAAATGATGGTCGTTCTTTACTTGCTTTATTGACTTTGCGTGATGAATTTGTAGAACAGCACAAAACCCTAACTGCAGCAATAAGTAATACATCTCGTGAATCTGATCGTTATAGTACGCGGGAAATAAAGTGGCATAAAGTTATTCCAGTTTCATCACTACAAAAACAAGCTGATGATATTAGTCTTAAATTACGTGATTTAAATGTGTTGATTCAGTCGAGTAATTGGAAAATTGATTTGATTGATGCCTAATAGTCCTTTAGATATAATCAAGTTGAACATACTGGGCGAGTACAAGATCCCTTACTTCCACAACATAGGATTGTAAATAAAGTGTAGTGGCTTGCAAAGCAAGTGGATAAGCTTAAAATTTTAAGTACAAATCAATCCATCACTTGGCATAACTCAAATCTTTGTGCGAACAAAGTTACATGTTACTTATAACTACCATGTACTGACAGTATGTTCACCTCAATTACTAAAAATAAAGAAATGAGCAAGCACCAGCTCAACTACATTTCTATTTTTAATTCGGTTCGGCTTTGTTGCATAACGAGCTGAAAGACAGATTTTGAAAACAGCAGATTCAAATCACAAGTTGAACCGTACCGGGTTTGTCGGAGACTTTTTTATTTAAGTTAGGCCACCTGACCTAACGGGTTAATCTTATCATAGTACATTGCTTCAAACTCAAAAGGCGAT
>NZ_JAMXXO010000049.1:0-2687 GCF_024129115.1 Acinetobacter lwoffii | reverse complement strand
TCAATTCTTTTAAATCGTTATAACAGTCTTAATTTATTAACTATCTGTATTGCCTCTATAATTATTGCTACTCCATTTTTTATTCTTTTTGGATGGAGTCACACAGGAGAAATTTCGAAAGAGTGGTGGAAGATGTATACAGATACATGGACTATCTTTATGGCTCTATTTCCTGGCTTATGTTATTGGCTATTTCTGATTAACCTAAAAGATAAGAAATCAAAGAATATTGAATAAACCATTGCATAGAGATTCTTAAATTTCCCTAAAATTAACATAATACACGTTATACGAAATTCTCTATTTTATTTTATATAAATCATATTTTTATAGTCAAATAAAAAGCCTAACTTAGCTGAATCGGGCTTTTTTAATAATTTACCAAGTTTCACGCCTGTTATTTGAGCAAAGTTCCACGATTTTGTTCAATTTTCATAAACATTATCCTATTTTTCATAATTCATTATTACATCTAATAGAACCGAAATTGGTACATAAAAAATAGGGGAGTTGGTAATCATAAAGAAAGAAAAATAACATTCTATATGTCGAAAATGACAAATAATGAATCGTCTAACAGAATTCAACCTTTAAAATTACAATCCTATTTTTTTGGCAGAGTTGCTTTAAAAAGCTTGAATACTTCTACTTAATTTAATTTTTATTGAAGTAGGTCACATAAATATTAAAAAATATTTTCTTTATAAATCAAATATATTTGAGCATATTTATAAAACGCTGCACAATGAAATTAAAATATTTGGCATAAATCTAAGATTGAGATTTGTGCAGTTGTGCATTTCCGGGGGAAAAGATGTTCACGGCAGAATTGTTGGACGAAGCAAAAAAATTCATGCATCACATGCTGACTAAAGTGGTGGAATATGGCGGTTCAGATTTATTTATTACGGCTGATTTTCCACCGAGTATTAAACATCAAGGCTTAATGAAACCTTTTGGACAGCAGGAACTCACAGCTGAAAAAACCAAGCTGTTTGCCTACAGTCTGATGAATGATAAACAGCGTAAAGAATTTGAAACTGAACTTGAGTGCAATTTTGCCATCACCGTGCCAGGTGTTTCCCGTTTTCGGGTCAATGTGTTTGTACAACAACTTAATGTTGGCATGGTGATTCGTACCATTACTGCAGAAATTCCAAATTTCCAGAAGCTGAAATTACCGGAATCTCTGAAACATGTGATTATGGAAAAACGTGGACTGGTATTGGTAGTCGGAGGAACAGGTTCCGGTAAATCAACTTCACTCGCAGCCATGATTGACTATCGAAATGAAAATTCAGCCGGGCATATCATTACCGTAGAAGATCCGGTTGAATATGTGCACAAGCATAAAAAATCCATGATTACTCATCGTGAAGTCGGAGTGGACTGCCATTCCTGGCATAATGCGCTGAAAAATACCTTGCGTCAGGCACCAGATGTGATTCTGATCGGCGAAATTCGCGATACTGAAACCATGGAACACGCGATTGCTTTTGCTGAAACTGGACATCTGTGTCTGGGAACGCTGCACTCGAACAATGCCAACCAGACTTTGGACCGGATTATCAACTTCTTCCCGGAAGAACGCCGGAACCAGCTATTAATGGATTTGTCATCCAATATGAAGGCGATCATTTCACAGCGTCTGATTCGTACTCAAGATGGTAAAGGCCGTCGTGCAGCGATTGAAATCATGTTAAATACGCCACTGATGTCTGACCTGATTTTGAAAGGTGAATTCCACGAATTGAAAGCGATTATGGCGAAATCGCGTGAACTGGGCATGCAGACCTTTGACCAGGCCTTATTTGACCTGTATAACCAGGGTGAAATTTCTTATGAAGAAGCCTTGCGCAATGCCGATTCGACCAATGAACTGCGCTTACAAATCAAGCTGAAAAGTAACCGACAGGACACTACCGTAGCCACAGAGGCAACCCAATTCACCATGATGCAAGAGCCAAAAGCGGAAGAGAAACAAGCAGAGAATACTTCGGTGTCAGAATAAATATTTGCTCAAAAAATCACAGGCAGAATTTTCTGCCTGTTTTTTTATTGATCTTATTTATTATTCGATTCAATCCATAAAACTAGACGGTTTTACGTTGCACCACCAGCTTAAAATAAACAATACTGCTTAAGGTTAAAATACCGCATAGCATAAAAGCAAACTGATAACTGTAAGCTGCAATGATGGTACCAATCAGTAGTGAACCGATGGCAATACCCAGGTCATAAAACGTATAAAAAGTTGAAGTTGCATAGCCAATTCGATGCTTGGGCGCACATTGAATCGCCAAAGTTTGAATACACGGCTGCACACTACCAAAGCCCACACCAACCATGACTGCAGCCAGCATAAATCCCCATAAGTTCTGAATCTGGCTCAGTAAAAATAAACCCGAACTAAAAGCCAGCAATGCCGGATAAATCACATATTGCGGGCCTTTACGATCATAAATCTTTCCGGTGATCGGCCGTAAGCTCATCATGGAAATCGCAAAAACCACAAAGAATAAACCTGCATAGGCCATTAAATCCTTGCTGGCTGCGAAGGGTGCGATAAAAGACATGATGCTCGCATAAGAAAAAGGGTGGTGTATCAAAAAGTATGCTAAAAAAAAGCAGGTTGAATTTTGATAAAATAGAGAAATGCAAATAACTCTAGAAATCAAATGTCCAAC
>NZ_JAMXXO010000048.1:0-2785 GCF_024129115.1 Acinetobacter lwoffii | reverse complement strand
TTATGACACCAAGCAATGCCGTCAGGTCATTGCAGATCGGCAAGCGCATGCGGTGATTCCACCTAGAAAAAATGCGAAACCATGGAAAGATCAGAAATTGAGATCTTTAGAGCGGAATGAGTTACTGAAAACAGTTAAACGTTTAGGAAGAACGCTTTGGAAAAAATGGTCTGGTTATCATCGTCGAAGTTTAGTTGAAACCAAGATGCATTGCATCAAACTATTAGGTGATAAATTAACAGCAAGGAGTTTTTCTAGTCAGGTGAATGAGATTCATGCACGCATAGCCGTATTGAACAAATTTACAGAATTAGGTCGTCCTCATACCCAAGTTGTCACTTGAATTCTGTTCAAATGAGCAGAGTGTTGTCTTTTAAATCTTTGTGCAACAAAGCCCATATAAACTATAAATGATTTTACTTTTATTCGATAAATTCAACCATTCTGTACTTTTTAAATAATATTTTCCTATCCTGAATATATAGCTCATCATTTTATTATTGCGTTAGCACAAACAACAAAAAGGATATTGCTATCCTTTTTGTCAATTCATTTTATATCAGGGCGTGTTGTGTTATTGCTGTACTTCCGCCAGATGACGTTCATTTACTGCCTGTTCATATAACAGCTGTTCTTTTTCTTTATGTTCGACAGAGAAGCGGATCATCAACACACAACTTGCAGCAATCACCACCAAGCTACCCAGTACCATCAAAGTGGTTTGAATATCCAACATGCCTTTTAACAGGAAACCTGCAGCTACCGCGCCGACATTGCCACCTGCTCCAATAATACCGGCCACCCCCCCCAAGGCATCACGGTCGATAAAAGGCACCAGTGCATAGGTAGCGCCACATGCCATATGAGTAAACAAGGCAAAGATGGTCATTGCCATGATCGCCAAGGTTGCGCTGTTCATTTGCGAAAATAAAATAAGAAACAGACCTTCCAGCATGATCAAGGCAAACAGGACTTTGGTTCGACCATCCAGACCTTTTTGAATCGCGACTTTGTCTGAAACAATACCTCCCAAGGCACGGGCAAACAATGCCAGTAAACCAAAAATCCCGGCTGCCATGCCTGCTTCTTTTAGGCCAAACTGAAAGTTGTCGACAAAGTACAAGGCAATAATATTATGGATAAAAATTTCAATACCAAAACAGGCAGCATAAGCCCCAAATAGAATCCAGACACGGTAGTTACGTGCGGCATGCATTAAGATGGCAAGACCACCTTTTTTATCGCTACCGACAGAAATACCTTGCACACGGAGTTCTTTAAAATTACCTTGTGGACAGTCTTGGGTGAATTTCCAGTACAGCACACCGACAATGATCATCAGAATACCCGGCACCAGAAGCGCAATTCTCCATCCCATTGCCTGTTCTACACCGAACATCACCAAAGCAGCCAGCATTAAAGGCATCAGGGCTTGAGTCGCACCGCCACCGGCATTCCCCCAGCCTGCTGTAGTCGCATTTGCCGTTCCCACCACATTCGGCGCAAACATGATACTGGTATGATATTGGGTGATGACAAAACTGGCACCAATTGCGCCAATCAATAAACGGAAAAACAAGAAAGATTCATAACTGTTGGCCGACGCCACACCAAACACCGGAATACTGCCAATAATCAATAAAGCGGTATAGGTTTTACGCGGACCGTATTTATCACACAACGGCCCCACGATCAGACGCACCAGAATTGTAATGGCGACTGCGGCAATATTGATATTGGCGATCTGCTCTTTGGTCAGGTTGAATTCACCGGCAATCACTGGCATTAACGGTGCACAGGCAAACCACGCAAAGAAACAGACAAAAAAAGCGAGCCAACTCATATGGAAGGCCCGCATCGCTGAACTACTGAAGTTAAATAGACTTATTTTTGTTGCTTTATTGAGACTTGTATTTGAAGACATAGCCATTTCCTTACCAGAACTGAACGTATTTAAGTCACTGTGATGCCGAGGCATATCAGTAACGATCAGAACGGACGTCATTGGCCGTCATACAAATGTAGAGTCTTCTTTGACTTTAATCAGATATATGCACAGGTCATGCCAGATTACTTTTAAAATAAAATAAGATATTGTTTTACATAAAATAATTTATATTCAAGCTCTTAAATTAGATGTTTCTTTCTTAAAAATAGAGAGAAAAATAGATATCTTCTGAGAAATTATGAGCAAAACAGCGATAGGATGACCTGCCCGGAGTCATTGCTGGTTTAAATCGGTGCAGGGCTGGATCAAATAATTTTTCCCTTTTCAAAATGCAGCAGTTGTGCCTGTAAATACGCCACTTCATCTACATGATGAGTCACATAAATCATGGGTAAATCTGTTTGATGAATCACAATTTTCAGAAAAGGTAAAATCTGGTTTTTCAGCTTTTGATCCAGTCCATTTAAAGGCTCATCCAAAAGTAATAGGTCGGGAGAAGATAAAAGTGCACGACCGATAGAAACGCGCTGTGCCTGTCCACCAGAAAGCTGATGCGCCCGATGCCGAAGTAGTGGCTTTAATTCGAGTAACTCCACAATGTCTTCAAACGTAAATTTCTGCTGACCTTTATTTTTTATATTTAGCTGTTCTGCATATTTCAAATTCTGCATGACATTCAGATGCGGAAACAGTAGGGCTTGCTGAAAAATCAGGGCAATTTTTGGTGGTGTATCAAAAAGTATGCTAAAAAAAGCAGGTTGAATTTTGATAAAATAGAGAAATGCAAATAACTCTAGAAATCAAATGTCCAACCTGCCTCAGTGACAGTATAAAGAA
>NZ_JAMXXO010000047.1:0-3079 GCF_024129115.1 Acinetobacter lwoffii | reverse complement strand
ACAACTGTTTGGGTGTTGTATAGTCAAGCCTCACGAGCAATTAGTATTGGTCAGCTTCACATATCACTATGCTTCCACATCCAACCTATCAACGTCGTAGTCTTCAACGGCTCTTTAGGAGACATAAAGTCTCGGGGAAATCTTATCTTGAGGTAGGCTTCCCGCTTAGATGCTTTCAGCGGTTATCCCTTCCGAACATAGCTACCCGGCGATGCCACTGGCGTGACAACCGGTACACCAGAGGTTCGTCCACTCTGGTCCTCTCGTACTAGGAGCAGATCCTCTCAAATTTCCAACGCCCACGGTAGATAGGGACCGAACTGTCTCACGACGTTCTAAACCCAGCTCGCGTACCTCTTTAAATGGCGAACAGCCATACCCTTGGGACCTGCTTCAGCCCCAGGATGAGATGAGCCGACATCGAGGTGCCAAACACCGCCGTCGATATGAACTCTTGGGCGGTATCAGCCTGTTATCCCCAGAGTACCTTTTATCCGTTGAGCGATGGCCCTTCCATACAGAACCACCGGATCACTAAGACCTACTTTCGTACCTGCTCGACTTGTGGGTCTCGCAGTTAAGCGCGCTTTTGCCTTTATACTCTACGCGTGATTTCCGACCACGCTGAGCGCACCTTCGTACTCCTCCGTTACTCTTTAGGAGGAGACCGCCCCAGTCAAACTACCCACCAGACATGGTCCTCGTCCCGGATAACGGGACAGAGTTAGAACCTCAATATTACCAGGGTGGTATTTCAAGGACGGCTCCATCGCAACTAGCGTCGCGACTTCAAAGCCTCCCACCTATCCTACACAAGTAAGATCAAAGTTCAATGTCAAGCTGCAGTAAAGGTTCACGGGGTCTTTCCGTCTAGCCGCGGGTACACCGCATCTTCACGGCGAATTCGATTTCACTGAGTCTCTGCTGGAGACAGCGCCCCCATCATTATGCCATTCGTGCAGGTCGGAACTTACCCGACAAGGAATTTCGCTACCTTAGGACCGTTATAGTTACGGCCGCCGTTTACTGGGGCTTCGATCAAGAGCTTCGCTTACGCTAACCCCATCAATTAACCTTCCAGCACCGGGCAGGCATCACACCCTATACGTCCACTTTCGTGTTTGCAGAGTGCTATGTTTTTAATAAACAGTTGCAGGGGCCTGGTTTCTGAGGCTGTCGGCCGCTCAAGGAGCAAGTCCTATCACAGACAACAGCGTACCTTCTCCCGAAGTTACGGTACCATTTTGCCTAGTTCCTTCAGCAGAGTTCTCTCAAGCGCTTTGGTCTACTCGACCTGACCACCTGTGTCGGTTTCGGGTACGATTCCTGTGTAACTGAAGCTTAGAGACTTTTCCTGGAAGCATGGTATCAGCCACTTCACTGTACAAGTACAGCTTGCTATCAGTTCTCAGCATAGAGTACCCCGGATTTGCCTAAGATACATGCCTACAACCTTCCACCTGGACAACCAACGCCAGGCTGACTTAACCTTCTCCGTCCTCTCATCGCATTACACAGAAGTATTGGAATATTAACCAATTTCCCATCGACTACGCCTCTCGGCCTCGCCTTAGGGGTCGACTCACCCAGCCCCGATTAACGTTGGACTGGAACCCTTGGTCTTTCAGCGTGCGAGTTTTTCACTCGCATTGTCGTTACTCACGTCAGCATTCGCACTTCTGATACCTCCAGCAGACTTCTCAATCCACCTTCATCGGCTTACAGAACGCTCCCCTACCACGCATAATAAATTATGCATCCGCAGCTTCGGCATATAGTTTTAGCCCCGTTACATCTTCCGCGCAGGCCGACTCGACTAGTGAGCTATTACGCTTTCTTTAAAGGGTGGCTGCTTCTAAGCCAACCTCCTAGCTGTCTATGCCTTCCCACATCGTTTCCCACTTAACTATAATTTTGGGGCCTTAGCTGGCGGTCTGGATTGTTTTCCTCTTGACTACGGACGTTAGCACCCGCAGTCTGTCTCCCGGATAGTACTCATTGGTATTCGGAGTTTGCATCGGTTTGGTAAGTCGGGATGACCCCCTAGCCGAAACAGTGCTCTACCCCCAATGGTATTCGTCCGAGGCGCTACCTAAATAGCTTTCGGGGAGAACCAGCTATCACCAAGTTTGATTAGCCTTTCACCCCTATCCACAAGTCATCCCCTGGCTTTTCAACGACAGTGGGTTCGGTCCTCCAGTTAGTGTTACCCAACCTTCAACCTGCTCATGGATAGATCACCTGGTTTCGGGTCTATACCCAGCAACTAAACGCCCTATTAAGACTCGGTTTCCCTACGGCTCCCCTATTCGGTTAACCTTGCTACTGAATATAAGTCGCTGACCCATTATACAAAAGGTACGCAGTCACCGGACTAAGCCGGCTCCCACTGCTTGTATGCATGCGGTTTCAGGATCTATTTCACTCCCCTCACAGGGGTTCTTTTCGCCTTTCCCTCACGGTACTGGTTCACTATCGGTCAGTCAGGAGTATTTAGCCTTGGAGGATGGTCCCCCCATATTCAGACAAGGTTTCACGTGCCTCGCCCTACTCGACATCATCATATAAGCCCTTTCGTGTACAGGACTATCACCGTCTACGGTCGCACTTCCCAGAGCGTTCCACTAGAACTTATATGACTTAATGGGCTCTTCCCCTTTCGCTCGCCGCTACTGAGGGAATCTCAATTGATTTCTTTTCCTAAGGGTACTGAGATGTTTCACTTCCCCTCGTTCGCCTTGCAACACTATGTATTCATGTTGCAATACCTACCTTATGGTAAGTGGGTTTCCCCATTCAGACATCTCCGGATCACAGGATATTTGCCGCCTCCCCGGAGCTTTTCGCAGGCTATCACGTCTTTCTTCGCCTCTGACTGCCAAGGCATCCACCACATGCACTTAATTACTTGACTATACAACCCCAAACAGTCGTTTATCCTTACAAGTGGGATAAGCAACAGATCGTGTCTTTCAACACTCTCATACAGTTGGCGTTTGTGCACTTAAGCACCGTACAGCTTCAATTAGATTCATATACCAAAACGCTTGATTCAGTTAATTTCGCTAGAACTCATTTC
>NZ_JAMXXO010000046.1:0-4220 GCF_024129115.1 Acinetobacter lwoffii | reverse complement strand
GTCGCGTAGAACGCGCGAATAGAACCCTTCAAGACCGTTTGATCAAGGAGATGCGTCTGGAAGGCATCAGTTCGATTGCTGAGGCCAATGCCTGGCTACCCTGCTTTATTGAGCAGTTCAACCAGAAGTTTGCCAAGTGTGCGCGAAATTCAAAGAACTTACATCGTCCGCTAACAGAATCTGATGCTGAGCTGGAGGATATATTCACCTGGCAGGAACCGCGTAAGGTCACGAAGAACCTCACCATCACGTATGACAAGTGTATTTATCTGCTTGAACCGACAGAGCTAAATCATAAGCTTGTTGGGCAATATATTTCATTTCTGGAGTACCCGGATGGCACTGTGGCGATCATGCATGATGGCCGAAAGATCAATTACAGCCTCTTCGATAAATTAAGTCAGCTGAATCAGCGAGAGATTGTTGAGAATAAACGGTTGGGTGCTGTTCTGAATCATATCAAACAACAGCATGAAGAACTGGAACAACAAAACAAACGCAATCGTTCTCAAAAGATGCCAAGAAGACGTGCACAGAAAACAACAATTCAACAACGAAATCTAAATCTTGTGCTTGACTTGGAAATGTCCATATAGGACATTTCTATTTGGTTAGTAGGTAGGACATTTCTATTTGGGAATAACATAAAAATGGGAGCTATAAGCTCCCATTTTTAATCTTTAATTCGCTTTTTCTCTTCGTCATAAACTATGCTATCAGCTCGTTTTCCGACGGTAATGAGCAGGATAACTACCTGATCATCTTTAACTTGATAGACAAGTCGGACACCAGCTTTTAATAATTTGATTTTATAGCAACCTGCAAGAGCGCTTCTAAGCATGTTCTTTGGAATATGTGGCTGCTCTATGACTTTAGCTAGTTTCTTTTTAAATTGATCTCGTATAGCAACAGGGAGTTTTTCCCATTCTGCTGTAAAGTCCTTGTGACGTAAAAGCTTATAAGTCATCTAATGTGACTTCCTCAAACATCTCTTTAGGATCGTTAATGCGCTTACGGACAAGAGCTAATAATTCTTCATCTTCTTCCGAAAGCAAAGCTTTTTTGACGGGCAGTTTCCCAGTCGTAGCAACATACTCAAGAATACTAGTGAAGAAATCCGTAGGTGCAATACCTTGCTCTTTAAGGATTGAATAAGATTTTTCTTTAAGGGCTTCATCGACCCTGAAGTTAACAGTAGCCATCATATTTCCCAAGTGTTTAATGTACTAGGAATATTGTAATGCAAATTGCATTACAAGTCGACTTCGCATAACAACCATTATGTTAAATGGAGATTTATTTCAAACATTATTCAACTAAAATATGCCTAAAAAATTAGATATTTTTCAAACTTTGGTTTGAAAAATCCATTTAAAATTAATTAAGCTGTTGTAATTTTTCATATAAATAATCAATAAATAATCTAACTCTCTTAGGTATATAATTTTTTTTGTAATAGACAGCATGGATTTTTTGCTCATGAATTTTTATTTCATCTTCAAATAAAGCAATTAATTTACCTTCGTTTATATCCTTTAAAATTAAAAATTCAGAGAGACAAGCGATTCCTACGCCTTGTAAAGCAAGTTGACGAACACTTTCGCCATTAGAAGCTGTAATAGATGGTGAAGTTTTATATAGTTGATCATTTATATAAATTGGCCAATTATTTAAATGCAAAGGATGGCTAAATCCTAATAATCTATGTTGATTTAACTCAATAATAGATTTTGGTAAGTTATTTTTTTTGAGATATTCAGCGCTAGCAACGATATACAAACGACTTTTATATAATAATTTTGCATAGAGACTTGAATCTTCTAGATCACCAAATCGTATAGCAACATCTATTTTATGCTCTAATAAATCAATTACATGATCATGACTAGTTAGTTCAATACTGATCTTTGGATATCGTTCTATAAACTCTGGTATTAATGGAATAATTACATGCAATACAAACGGTGTTGCTGAATCTATTTTAATTAAGCCTGTAGGTTCAGTACCTGGATTAATTAACAACTCTTCAGCTTCATTCAAATCAGAAAGTAATTTTCTTGCTCTTTCTAAAAAAATTTTTCCATCATAGGTAAGGTTAAGGCTACGGGTTGTACGTTCGATTAATTTAACATTTAATTTTTTTTCGAGGCGTTGTAATGTGCGACTGATAGCAGATGTTGTTTGATTTAATTGTTCTGCTGTTTTCACTATAGAGCCACAATCAGCGATCGTAACAAATACTAAAAGTTCATCAAATGTAGATTTCATATCTAAGTAAATCATTAATAAAAAATAATTTTTAATTATATATCAATTTTAATTATTAACAATTAATCAATAATGTTTTGTTAATAATTGCATTTATGTTGATGGATCTTAAATTTATATTGTACTTCTCTATTTAATTTGGGATGAAGATGAATAATATTTTAATTATCAATGGTGCTAAAACTTTTGCCCATTCTAATGGTGAATTGAATGATACCTTGACAATTTTAGCAGAAGAAGTATTAACCGAATTAGGTCATAAAGTTAAAGTTACGCGTGCTGATAGTGCTTTTGATCCAAAAGAGGAGGTAAAAAAATATCTTTGGGCTGATGCTATTATTTATCAAATGCCAGACTGGTGGATGGGTGCACCATGGACAGTAAAAAAATATATTGATGATGTATTTACTGAAGGTCATGGTCATATATACGCAAATGATGGTCGTTCACGTTCGGATACTTCTAAAAAATATGGTTCGGGAGGTTTAATGCATGGCAAAAAATTTATGCTGTCATTAACTTGGAATGCACCTGCTGAAGCATTCACTGATCCAAAACAATTTTTTGAGGGGAGAGGTGTAGATGGGGTTTATTTGCCTTTTCGAAAAGCCAATGAGTTTCTTGGTATGCAAAGCATGTCAACATTTATTGCTCATGACGTCATCAAAGCACCAAACGTACCACAAATAAAAGATGACTATCGCCAACATTTGATCCGTAATTTTCCTGCATCAGTGATATAGAGGTAAATGATGTTAACAATTATTGCTGAAATTAAAATAGAACCCGGTTCAGAGCATCTGCAACATGTAATCAATTCATTCAAGGAGATCACACCAACAGTGCTTGAAGAAGATGGTTGTTTTGGTTACGAATTACTTATTAATCATGAGAGTCATGCGTCTTATCAGGCGCCATTGAAAAATACAGTCGTTATGTTGGAAAAATGGAAAAGTATCAAGCATTTAGATTCCCACCTTGCAACCGTACATATGCAAGAACATCACTTTAAGATAAAAGATGATGTTCTTGGTGTTGATATCCGAATTTTAGAGAATGGATTTTAATCAAATTATTATATTCATTTATGAGTTTCTCTAAAATTAACATAATACACGTTATACGAATCTAAAAATGGGAGCCTTTAGCTCCCATTTTTACTATATTTTTTAAAGTCTTAGGCGTGTTGTACTTTGAGTTTTAAGCCTAAAGCATTCACTACACGATTAATCGTATCAAAACGTGGTGCTGAATCATGACGTAGGGCTTTGTAGAGTGCCTCACGCCCAATTCCTGCTTCTTTAGCGATTTGAGTCATGCCACGAGCTTTAGCAATAACACCAAGAGCATGAGCTAATTCAGCTGGATCATTCTCTTCAAGAACCATGTTGAGATACATCACAATATCTTCTTCAGTTTTGAGTGACTCAGCCATATCAAAACTTGGTAAATCAGCGACTCTAACCATTTTAATCCTCCAATGTTTTCGATAGTTTGACTGCACGATCGATGTCTTGTTGCTGAGTTGATTTATCTCCTCCACCAAGCATTACAATCACTACGTCACCATGTTGGATATAATACATCCTCCACCCAGAACCGAAGAATTCTCTCATTTCCCAAACGCCATCTTGGAGAGGTTTGATGTCTCCCCCAATTTCCACGTTGAACCTTATCTAATCCACGATTCAAGCGAATACGAGTCATATTGTCTTTAATGCCATCCAACCATTCATCAAATTCTGGAAGACGTATAATTTCAAGCATGAGGATTCCTTATCTTCTCACTATATTGTATTTGATCGAATACAATATGCAATTAATCTATACGAACATCCATTATGTTAGAACCCATTTAAAGTGTCTATGCGATAAACCATTTAAAATCTCCTGTTTTTAACTGCAAGAGTCAAGCACAGGATTTAAATTTCTTTGTTCAATAACAGCTTTCT
>NZ_JAMXXO010000045.1:0-4357 GCF_024129115.1 Acinetobacter lwoffii | reverse complement strand
GCTGGTACTTTGCTCTGCTCCTCCCAAACCTATCAGATATTTAGTGTCGCAAAGTGGCTCGACTTTGAAACATGGCAAAAGCCATATTTCAAAGCATCGAGCTAAATTTTGATTTTTTATGTCATATCAATTTGCAAAGAATAAAGGCACTCTTAGATACTAAAAAAAGGAATTAAAAATGAGAAAACATTTGATTTTCCTAAGTTTTATAGTAATGGTTTTCATTTTAGCTATGGTTATTAAGATCGAAAATGATCAGAAAAAAAGGCAAGAGTTAAGTAAATTGGAGTTAGTTAAAAAGAAAGTTAATTAAGCAAAAACTGAGTTATACTTTTTTGATAACGATAATAACTAAGCCCAGAAAGCGCCTAATCTCAGCACTGCACCTGCTGGGATTTTTTTTATTTAAATATCTGATATAGTGGTACTTATATAAAATATTATAACTTAGGTGGTCCATGCCTAGCCTAACTCTCAAAGCCACATCAAAAAGATGCTTCGAGCCTAAAGTTCTAATGATTCTAATCGAGTGTCTGCCTGATGAACAAAGGCCTCCTATCAAAGAGTTATTAACCTCTTATCCTGTAGAAATTAAACTAAATCTAACTCCAGAAGTCTTAGAACCCACTATCGAAAAAATACTAAAACGCTTAGGCAGAGCATTTATTATCAGTAAGTAGATCAGTTCTGAAGTTTTCTTAAAATTAACATAATATAACTGTTTTTTCCTTCAATATCATTATATTAGAGATTGCCGCCTTGAATCATAGAGCAACAGGGCGGCAACTTTTCTATTTTTTATGTTCTACGGTTTTAATTAGATATTTTAATAATTAAATTCATTCCAGTAAGAACCGAGCGAGTGTCTACGAGCGATCACCTGGCATTAAAATTTTGCCCCTGCCTTTTCCCTGATTACAAGCCCCCCCTTTGCTTCTTAACGAAAGATATAGAGCATCCCGAAGGGTGCGAACTGTATTAATTAGAATCTAAACGAGCGAAGCGAGCATAAAGATTACTGAGCGAAGCGAAGGCCTAGTTTCTTTTTTTATTAAATCCTCAACTTCTATTTAAAAAAAACAGCCCCTCAACCGAGCTTTAGCGAGGTTAAAACGTCCGAGCTTTAGCGAGGGCATAGGGCTGTTTTCCATGCTCACTTATGCTTTTATATATATTTTAAAGCTTTTAAATGCTTTTAGACACTCTTAAACCCTTACTACAGAAGGGTTTCAAGCCCTATAAAAGGACATTTAGTCGGTTATAAAAGGACATTTAGTCGGTTATAAAAGGACATTTAGTCGGTTATAAAAGGACATTTAGTCTTGATTTAAGGACTTAATTAATATTGACCTTTTAATGATAACTTTATACAGTGTCCTTACTTTGAATAATAATATGCTTTGAAGATGAAGAATGAGCTTGTTGTGAAAGATAACGCATTAATGAACGCTAGTTATAATTTAGAAGTAACCGAACAGCGCTTAATACTTCTTGCAATCATTAATGCAAGACAAACAGGTAACGGTATAACTGCTGATAGTAAGTTAGAAATACATGCTAATGATTACGCTAGTCGTTTTAATGTTAGTAACGATGGTGCTTACAAAGCACTGAAAAGTGCTGTTCTAAACCTGTTTGATCGTCAATTTTCATTTAAAGAAGAAGATAAAAAGGGAAATGTAGGAACTGTTAAGTCTAGATGGGTAAGCCGTATTAAATATATTGATGATTCAGCTACATTAGAAATCACTTTTGCACCAGATGTAGTGCCTTTGATTACAAGACTTGAGCAACAGTTCACTAGTTATCAACTTAAGCAGGTCACACAGCTTACAAGTAAATACGCTATTAGGCTTTATGAGTTAATCATTGCTTGGCGCGAAGTTGGCAAAGTTCCACAAATTGAGTTAAGTGACTTTAGAAATAGAATTGGGCTTGAAAATACTGAATATACAGCGATGTGTGATTTCAAAAAGCGTGTATTAGAACCAGCAATCAAACAAATCAATGAACATACAGACATCGTAACAACTTATGAGCAACACAAAAAAGGGCGTTCAATTACAGGCTTTTCATTCAAATTTAAGCAAAAGCAAATAAGAACTGAAGTTAAAAAAGACAAAAATATAGGAGATTTTTTTAACCGAATGACTGATTCACAACGTCTTAAGTTTGGATCTAAACTTGCCTATGATGAGCGTGTACAAAGTGAGTATAGCCACTTAATTGGTACTGGAAATTATGAACAATTCGGACAACTTTTAGCTGAAATGCTAGCAGAAAAAAGACACTTTGAAATGTTCTTTCCTTTGCTTGTAGAGCATGGTTTTAACGTATAAAAATAAAAACTAATTACACTTAAGATTAAATAACTCTCTATCTCTGTCTTCTGTTAAATACTCGTTGAGTTCAGCGAGTATTTTTTCTTTATTGGCTTCATTGGCATTCATTTTTTTAATCAAATAAGAACCGAGCAAAATTTTGCGTCGAGTATCATCTTTTCTTTCCTGCTCTTTTTGTTTTGATTTTTCTCTAGCTTCGATAGCCTGTTTACGAGCCTTTAACTGTTTCAACTTTTCCAACTGGGCTTCAATTTTCTTTTCGAGATTTTCAGCAGCTTTTGTCATGATTCAGATTTCGGGATATAGAAAACCACTCAAGCATAAGGCCCTATGAATTGAAATTCAAGCGGGCTATATGCTATCGTGTTTTTCATGAAATGCGCACTTACGACTTGGATTTCATCCAAGTCAAAGTTTGCGTAAGGGGATTCCCCTTAACCCCAAAAAATTGCTACGCAATTTTTAAAAGCAAAAGCAAAACCATCACAAGGCTAAGGCATGGCAATTTATCACTGTACGACCAAGACCATTAACCGAAGTTCTGGACGAACTGCGGTAGCATCTATGGCCTATCGTGCAGGAGAAAAATTGACAGATGAACGGACAGGATTAACGCACGACTTTACGAGAAAAGAAGGTGTGGCTTATACCGAAATTATCTCGAACTTAGATACTCAAATTGATCGTGCCGAACTCTGGAATCTGGCGGAAAAAATGGAAAACCGCAAAGATGCCAGAACCGCTAGAGAATGGGTTATTGCTTTACCTGATGAATTGGACGAAGAACAACGCAAGGAACTCGCTAAAGACTTCGCCAAGTCCTTAGTAGATCGCTATGGGGTGGTCGCAGATTTAGCGATTCATGCACCCAGCAAAGGTGGAGATGATAAAAACCATCATGCACATATCTTGCTAACAACTCGCAAAGCAGAATTGGACCCTGAAAATAAATTAGTCCTTACTCAAAAAACGGAAATTGAACTAAGTAACACCAAAAGAAAAAGCCTAGGCATGGGAACAAGCCAGGAAGAAATTAAACAGATTCGAGCCACCTGGGCAAACTTAGCCAATCATGCTCTGGAATATGCAGGGTATCGGGAAAGAATCGACCACCGCAGCTATGCCGATCAGGGCAATCAGCTACAAGCCACCATACATGAAGGCAGCAAAGTCACCCAGATGCGTAGGAAAGGCATAGATACTGAGATCAGCCGTTTCAACGACACAATCAAACAGCAGAACAGCCAGCAGCTCCAATACCAACAACAGCACAAGGAAAAGACCTTAGAACAGGGTTTTAACCGTGTTGAACAAGGGTTTGAGCAATGGAAGAAAGATCAAGAAGCTAAACGCCTAGAACTGGAACATAAAAAGCGGTTAAAGCTACAGCAAGAACAAGCTATGAAGCTGAAACAACGCAAAAGCATGAATAGAAATGGGCCTTCCCTATGAGCAATCAAAACGATTTAGACGACCAGTTATATATTTTATTAGCTTCGATGAAGGAATACAGGGAAGCCATAGCAGACGATAAGAAGCGATTAGAGACATTTTACACCCAAGTAGCTAGTGGGGTACTAGATAAGGCTGAAAAGTCACTACAGGAGACAAATAAACAAGCTATAGGGGCATTAAAGAGCCGTATTGAGGAGTTAGATAAAGCAACTAGCCGTCTTAACTATCAATTTATTGCCGTGTTTGCCAGCGCCTTTGTAGCGTTGGTAATGGTGCTGTTCTTGGCGTTATTTTTATTTGTCCCAAGTATGGATGAAATCCAGCAGCGCAGATCGGAAGTAAACAACCTGAAAAAATACAGTTTAGATCTATCAAAATGTGATGGGAAAACATGCGTTAAAGTGATGACAAAACAATGTGGCTATGGGAAAAATGGCGATTATTGTGTGATTGACCCTAAATAATTGCCGCTGGTACTTTGCTCTGCTCCTCCCAAACCTATCAGATATTTAGTGTCGCAAAGTGGCTCGACTTTGAAACATGGCAAAAGCCATATTTCA
>NZ_JAMXXO010000044.1:0-4830 GCF_024129115.1 Acinetobacter lwoffii | reverse complement strand
AAGTGTAGAGACCCCACGTTTAAAGTGTAGAGACCCCACGTTTAAAGTGTAGAGACCCCACGTTTAAAGTGTAGAGACCCCACGTTTAAAGTGTAGAAATCTATTTACACTACATTAATGTAGTGGTAAGTTTTATCTACACCAATAAAACTAGAGATGGTTATGAGTGAGTTTGTATCGAATCCGATTTTTTACACTGAAAAAACCAAAGACATTTCCATATCTAAATCAAATACACTCATTGAAGCAGGATTTGATTTAACACTTGCTGAACATGATTTAATGACACTTGCAATAAATAAACTACACAAGCAAGCTACGGGCAATCATGAGGTGTTTATTACTGCTCAAGAATTTGCAGTAGCTAACAAAATTTCAGATAGTCACGCCTATCAGCAGTTAAAAGCCACAGCCGATAAACTAATGGAACGGCATTTAAAATTTCCGCTATACATTGACTTGGATAAAAAACAAAACAAAGAACCTAATGCCGTTTGCGTTGTTCCCCCTAAACATGGACGTTATGAAACAGTACCGACAAAACATAACTGGCTACAAAGTGTCGGTTATATGGAATCCAACGGATTTATTTACCTGCTTTTTACCGACCCGATTCGTTTTTTAATTGATAAAACAGGTGATGCTTACACAACTTACAACTTCACAAACACGATTGAAATGACGACATTTGGCGGTAAACGGCTCTATGAAATGGTTTGTAAATGGAAAGATTTAGGTAAAACTAAACTTATGTATATTGATGAATGGAAAGAATTTTTTGGCGTTGTCGACAAATACCCTAGAACAGCAGAATTTAAAAGATGGGTGCTTTTGCCCGCCATTGCAGAAGTCAATGCACAGGGCGATTTTCGTATTAGTTTAAATCAGGAGAAAATAGGACGCACCATTACCCATTTTCAGATACTTATCAAAAAATTAAAGACTGAAAAGACAAAAGAAGAATCCAAGCCAAATCGTGACCCCAACACAGTCGACATCTTTGCCAATATAACTGATGCCCAAATTGCCAAATACAGTATGATTTTGTGCAAATTAGGTAGTATTTCAGACCTCAGTAACTTTCCAGACTATCCAACCTTTGCAAATTGGATTGGTAAAATATTAAGAGACCCTGAATCGGCAAATCCCATACATGCAAAACGTATATTTAAAGCTTTACGGACAGAAACAGATTTTAAAGATTAAACAGTTTTCGATCTCGATCTTCTGTTAAATATTCATTCAGTTCAGCCAATATTTTTTCTTTATTGGCTTCATTCTGCATTTTTTTAATCAAATAAGAACCGAGCAGAATTTTACGCCGAGTATCGTCCTTTCTTTCCTGTTCCTTTTGCTTCGTTTTTTCTCTTGCTTCAATAGCCTGTTTTTGGGCTTTTAACTGTTTCAACTTTTCTAATTGAGCTTCAATTTTTTTTTCAATATTTTCAGCAGATTTTGTCATAAAGTTTAATTTCGGGATATAGAAAACCACTCAAGCATAAGACCCTATGAATTGAAATTCAAGCGGGTAATATGCTATCGTGTTTTTCATGAAATGCGCACTTACGACTTGGATTTCATCCAAGTCAAAGTTTGCGTAAGGGGAATCCCCTTAACCCCAAAAGCAAAAGCACCCCAAGGCGACTGCATGGCAATTTATCATTGTTCCACTAAAACGGTGAACCGAAGTTCGGGGCGAACTGCGGTTGCATCATCTGCATATCGTGCAGGGGAAAAACTAGAAGATGAACGCACAGGACTGACCCATGACTTTACGAGAAAAGACGGTGTCGCCCATTCTGAAATTCTGTCTAATTTAGATATTGAAATTGACCGTGGTGAACTTTGGAACTTGGCAGAAAAAACCGAAAACCGTAAAGATGCCCGAACCGCTAGAGAATGGGTCATTGCCCTACCTGATGAATTAGACGCTGATCAACGTAAGGACTTGGCAAAAGACTTTGCCAGGTCCTTAGTTGATCGCTATGGAGTGATCGCAGATTTAGCCATCCATGAACCCAGCAAAGGCGGTAATGATAAGAATCATCACGCCCATATCATGCTTACCACCCGAAAAGCCGAATTGGACACGGACAATAAACTCACCCTGACCACCAAAACCGATATCGAACTCAGCAACGCCAAACGAAAAAGCCTTGGCATGGGGACAACCCAAGAAGATATTAAGCAAATTCGAGAAACTTGGGCAGACTTAGCCAATAAAGCATTGGAACGTGCAGGCTACCGAGAAAAAATAGACCATCGTAGCTATGCCGATCAGAACAACGGACTACAAGCCACCATCCATGAAGGCACCAAAGTCACACAATTACGCAGACAAGGCATAGACACTGAAATCAGCCGTTTTAATGACAACGTCAAACAGCAAAATAGCCAACAGCTTCACCAACAGAAACAGCAAAAAGAGAGCGTTTTACAGCGTGGTTTAAGCCGTGTCGATCAAGGTTTTGATCAATGGCAGAAGAACCAAGAAACCAAACGTCTAGAACTGGAACGCCAAGCGGAAATGAAGCGACAGCAAGAATTAGATAAACAACGAGCCGAGCAAGCACTCCGCAAGGCATCTCAAAAACTAGGTAGAGGCGGAATGTCATTATGAGTAATCAAAATGATCTAGATGACCAGTTATATATTTTATTGGCATCCATGAAGGAATATAGAGAGGCCATAGCAGACGATAACAAGCGATTAGAGCAGTTTTACAACCATGTCGCTAGCGGAGTGCTAGACAAGGCTGAAAAATCGCTAGAAAACGCAAATAAGAAGCATACAGGCGCATTAAACAACAGTATTCAGGCATTAAACGAAGCTACACACAGGCTCAACTTAAAACTTATCATTATTTTTGCCAGCACGTTTGTTGCTGTGATGATGGTGTTCATTTTGGCTATCTTTTTATACATACCAAGCAAAGACGAAATTGATGAACGTAGAGCAGATATGGCTGTACTAAAAAAATATCCGCTACAAATTCGAGAAAGTGATGGTGAAACATTGGTGAGAATAATGAGGAAAAATTGCTACTCGTTTGAACCGAGTAGTGTCAAAGAAAAAACGTATGACTGGTGTCAGATCGACCCTAAAAAATACTAGTTGATCGGTACTTTGCTTGGTTTTTCTCATTACAAATCAAATTACAGCAAGCGCAAAATTGCCCGACTTTGAAACATGGCTTTAGCCATCTTTCAAAGCATCGAGCTGAAATTTCGCATAAGAGATTTTATGTTAAATAGGTTCGATTAAGCAGATCGTCTTCTAATTTTGAACATTGCTCATCATCAATGACTCCGGTAATACTTTGTAGCCACAACCCATCTGCTGCTAAACGAAGTAACTCTAAATCAGGATGACTATCCGTTTCTGCATGTTGAGATAATCTATTTTTTAGCCATTCCATCCAAATTTTATTAAAGGTAGGCTCTGTAATTAGAGTCATTGATACAGCTGACCATGCAGAAACCACACCATTTATTTGATGAATAAAAGCACTGTGAACATAAGCTCGTGTGAATTTTCCATATTCGTCTTCATCTTGTTTCATTAGATATTCAATAGTTTGATCTACTTCAAGAATTACTTGATTAAACATTTCTTCTATTAAAATTTCTTTATTAGGGAAATGATGGAATATTCCCCCTTTTGTTATACCTACTGCTGTAGCAATATTTTGAATAGAAACACCAGAAATACCCTTTTGAGAAACAAGAATAGTTGCCTGTTCAAGGATGCGCTTTCGAATAACCTCTGGTTGCTTCTTTTGTTGCCGAATTTCTTTCACTTAATGACCTGCTGATTGCGAAAATAAATTAATAATTATTACGCCAGATACGATAAAACCAATTCCAATTAAAGCAGGATTATCTAGTGTCTGTTTAAAAACAAAGTAGCTAACTACAGCAGTTAGAACAATCCCAACACCAGCCCATATAGCGTATGCGATACCTAAAGGGATTGTTTTAATAACTTGTGATAATAAATAAAATGCCGTGCTAAAAAAAATAAAGACCATCACGCTTGGAAAAAGTTTTGTAAACCCTTCCGATTTAACTAAAAAACTACTTCCAATCACTTCGGAAACTATTGAAAATCCAAGTAATACATAAGCGAGTAACACACTGTTCATAAGTAATCATACCTAAAATACCAATCGGAAGGTATGTTAAATTTTCAAAAAAAAATTATCAATAATTATTTTAGATTTTCTAAAATTAACATAATACACCTTATACGAAATGCGTTATAATTATCTATAGAAATCAATGCTGTAGTTTCTATTTTATAGCCCGAACATCCCTGTTCGGGCTTTTTTTATGATTTTTCACGTTCCACGCCTATTATTTAAGCAATGTTTCACAACTTTGATTAGCTCCAGTAAATAATTAAAACCTAGATAATAAGAACCGAGCGAGTGTCTACGAGCGATTGAGCATCATCAAAATTTCGCCCTCGCCTTTTCTCTGATTACAAGCTCCCTTTCGATTTTAAACGGTAGGTACAGAGCATCCCGAATGGGTGCGAACTTTGGAGCTTTTGCTTTTCAAAAAGTATGAGCGTAGCGAATACATTATTAATGCTTTTGACTTTGCTTTTGAAACGACACGAGCAAAGCGAGTGCCATAGCCTTTGATTTTTGATTTTTTCCTTTTATAAGAATTATAAGAATTATAAGAATTATAGCTCCTCTCCAGCCCTTGTGCTATAAGGCTTTCAAGCTCTATAAGTGTAGAGACCCCACGTTTAAAGTGTAGAGACCCCACGTTTAAAGTGTAGAGACCCCACGTTTAAAGTGTAGAGACCCCACGTTTAAAG
>NZ_JAMXXO010000043.1:0-5014 GCF_024129115.1 Acinetobacter lwoffii | reverse complement strand
GGGGCTTGCCCCTGAACAAGGTCATGGAACACATCTGCGTAGCAGAGGGGTCTCCATGTATCCTTGTTCAGGGGCAAGCCCCCGAAACCCCCAAAAGCAAAGGCAAAAGCATGACAGCGATCAAACGTAATAAGGTTTACAAAGTCCGATTTTCTGATGCAGAGGTACAGAAAATCAAAGATGCCAATATCCTAAATATTGCCAAATATCTAAGGGATACTTCACTTGCCCAAATTGATGCAACTCAAGGCAACGCCAAAAAAAAGAATCAGGAAAATCACTACACAAAATTAGACCGTGATTTTTTGCTTGAGCTATCCCGAATTGGGGGCAACATCAATCAGATTGCAAAGGCAATAAATACTGATATCGCAAGCAGTCGCCCCCTTGATGCTGCAAGGCTTTTGCACCTGTTAATAGGGATTGATCAGACCTTAAAGGAATTGAAAAAATGATTGTTCAATTCTTTAGATATGGGAACGGTTTAAGTAAAGGGCCATTGGATTATTTGCTTGGTAAAGACCGTGATCGAGATTATGCAAAAGTCCTACAGGGCGATGTTTCCGAAGTATCTGGATTAATTGATACGTCTCCTTTTGCCAAAAAATATACCAGTGGTTGTTTGTCTTTTTATGAGCATGATTTATCTGACCAGGATAAACAAAAAATCATGCAGGATTTTGAGCAAGCCTTATTCCCTGGCATGGATCAGAGCCAGTACCGTGTCTTGTGGATTGAGCATCAAGACAAATTAAACGAAGAAACAGGGGAGCGAAGATTAGAGCTTAACTTCCTAATCCCTAATGTTGAAATACTTACAGGACAACGTTTACAGCCTTATTATGATAAAGCTGATCGTCCTCGTATTGATCTGTTTAAGAAGATTACAAACTATGAATATCAGCTGCATGATGCAGATGACCCCCTCTATCGCCAAGCCGTTACAACGGCAAAAAACTTGCCTAAAACTGTTAATGAGATCAAGGAAACGCTTGATATTGAAGCAACGAGAGCCGTTGAAAGTGGACTAATTACAGATCGGCAGAGCATGAAAAAATGGCTATTGGATCTTGGTCTTGAAGTCACCAGAGAAACCAAGAAAAGCCTATCCATTAAAAATCCGAATGATGACGAAAAAGCCCGCCCGATAAGGCTTACAGGTGCAATCTATGAGCAAGATTTTAGACTTACAGAAACGAGCCAACAACTTACTATCGCAGCATCAGAACGATATAGACGAGAAGCTGAACAGCGAAATCAGTCAGATATTCAAAGATATGCGGAATACAGTGCAAAGCGAAGCACAGAGCTTGAGCAGCAGTATCGACAGCACCAAAACGGATATACAGCAGAAACAGAGCGAAGCAACGAACGAGATATTGCAGCAGATCGACCAGACTACAGCTCAAACCAAGAAGCAGCAGCAACAAGGCATGACAGCCCTATTGCAAGAACAACAACAGCAGATCAAACAGCTACAAGCGAACTTGCAGCAGTTGAACGGCTTGAGCCAAGAAACAGCCCAAGCAGCCAAATTAAAGAAAACCCTTATTACATCGAATATAGCCTTGATTTCACTGGCATGTATAACGCTTATCAGCAGTATTTGTCTGGGATACGTCAGCAAAAGCAAGTACAGCGACATCACAGAGATGGAGAACAAAGTCCAGTGGCTAAAAAGCCAAGGGGCGAGCCTGAATATTCAGAAGTGTGGGACAGAGAAAAAATGGGACTGGTGCGTCCAGATCGACCCGAAAGCGCAGCAGTACAGCAACAATATGCGAATAGTGCAGGAAACCAATTAAATGAATCTCGAAGCACAGTTATTGCAGATTATCGAGCAGCAACAGCAGCAGCTCAAAGAGCAACAGAAGCAGCAAGAGCAAGCATTACAGCTCATTCAAACGCAGAGCAAAACGATAAGCGAACTAGAGAGCTACTGCAACAAATTGATAACTCACTTCAACATGCTGACCGAGAAAGAAAAAGAGATGAAAAATCATATCAGACAGCTACAGAATCCGAAGCTATCAGAGACTTTATTACAAAACTTGGAGAGCAGCTTAAAACAGCGATTACAGAGCCATTTAGAGCAATTAGTGACTGGGTTAAATCTAAAGAACGAGATCAACGAACTATTGCCAACGATGATCTATACAGAAATCGAGAAGCAGACAGCACCATTGACCCAACAGCTTCAAAGGAAACTAGACTCAGTGCAACAGTATCACGAAAAATTCGAGGGTTTGATCAAACAAATATCTTTAAGGCTTTAGATGAGCTGGACAGACGTAGAGAGTTGCAACTGGAGCAACAACGTAAAAATGACAGGAGTTATTCACCTAGATTTTGATACTTTTTTTCTGCGGAGCATTGCCTTTGCAATGCTGTCCTCGAAAAAAAAGCATCTTCAAAAGGTCGCATATTTGCGACAATTTGTCGCAATATTTTGTTTTGAAAATCAGTCATTTGACAGCAATTCAAAAAGGTGTAATATTTTCATCAGGCGAAAAAAAAGCAGGTCTGCAAACCCGCTTTTTTCTCTTTGTTAAACAAACGCTTAAAGCATCCGTAAAACTCAAATTCGATACTTGTATTTTACTGATGTTTTGAGCCAATGCAACACTTGGACGTGTTTCATGCTCAATAAAACGCAATTTTCAGACGATTTTTACGAAAAACTCCCAAAAAAACCGTATTGCTCGGATGATTTAGGGTACGGGGTGGTTATTCGCCCAAAACGTACCGCAATCCAGAAGCCATATATTCAGCATAATCCCCCTTGTCTTGTTAGCTCGTTGGTGTTCGATATAGACCGCCAAGACGCTTATTTTGCGTGGTCTGACGCAAATTTACCGACCCCAACGTGGATAGCCAAAAATCGCCAAAATGGACATGCACATATTGGCTATATGCTTTTAGCTCCAGTGTGTACCACGCATCGAGCAAAGCAGAATGTCATACAGTACCTTGCCAAGATTGAGCAGGCGTATAGCTTGGCGTTAGGTGCAGATCGTGGCTATACGGGGTTAATCACTAAAAATCCATGTCACGGAACATGGGAAAATCATACCTTTGGCGTTCAACCATACGATCTAAATTATTTAGCCGATTTTGTAGAGCTTCAGGAACTAAAAACCGACTTAAAAGAGGTTTCAGGGCTTGGGCGGAACTGTATGATGTTCGATACAGTTAGATATTGGGCATATAAGGCGATTAGAGCGCATCGAGGCAGTACGTTTGCTATTTGGCTAGGGAAAGTCTTAGAGCAGTGCCAGAACGCAAATAGTGCGTTTATAGAGCCATTGCCGTATAGCGAAGTCAAAGCCACTGCCAAGTCCATTGCTCGATATTGTTGGAAGAAAGACGGTTATCACTACCAGGAATTCATAGACCGTCAAAGTAGAAAGGGTAAATTAGGGGGTATCCAGTCTGGGATTATTCGAAGGAAAGATAGTGTAACGGAAAAAAAGCCTTGGCTGATTTTAGGTATCAGTAGAGCAACTTACTACAGAAGATTGAAAGATGAAAAAACTAAATAAACCGTTACTTTTAGGCTGTATTTCATTAGATGATTTTATTTTTAATTTTTCAATTATTTATATGGTTGGTTATCCCGTTAATTATAGTATTCCAATCTTCAAAGTGTAATTCGTGTCCTGTTTTTTTAAGTATAACTAATTTTGATTTTTCTATCCTTTCAAGTAAAACATCTGTGTTTTTAAAGTGCCATATTAAATCATCAGTACCATGTATGATTAAAGTCGGCTGTTTAATTTCGTCTAATCTATTCCAATACTCTTCACCCCCTTGTAATGTAGCGTGATTGAACATACTTATATAATTGTTGGCTCTATTAAACTCAGCTCTTATTAAGTTTTCACATTTTAATTTGTCAAATTGCTTTCTTCCACTCATTAAAGCAGAGCCTTCAATCATATAGTTCACGACACTATCTTCATTTTCCCAATCAACAGTCTCCGATTTTCTGTGAAAGTCCAGAATTCTTGTGTCCATTTCAGGAATGTTTGGGTTAGAATCTCCCCAAGGTCCTGTAGATAAAAGTATTAATGATTTTACTTTATCTGGATATTTTATTGCAGCAATTTGACAAATTAGCCCACCTAAAGACATACCTAAAAAATGTGCTTGTTCAATATTGTAACCGTCTAAGATTGAAATTGCATCGTTTGTCAAATCAACAATATCGTATGTTGATTTACCTAACTCATAGAAAGTTGATTTTCCGACATCTCTGTTGTCGTAACGAATTACGAAAAAACCTTTTTCTGCTAATTTTTGGCAAAACTTTGTGTCCCAATAAAGCATTGAAACTGTCGCTCCTGCAACTAATAAAATTGTAGGGTTATATTCAAATCCAAAACTTTCTGTATAAAGACTAATGTTGTTCGCTGTAATTATTTTATCTTTCATTTTTTCCTGTATTTCCAATAGTCAATCATATAACAAAGTAAAATTTTACCCAGATAGCAAAAACTTAAGAACAGCGGTGAATTGCTCCTGTCATTGTTGTTCCATTCTCACCCTAGCCTAGCATAGATTTTGGCTACGAATACAGATTCTAATCAATTTTATTGAGACACGAAGCCTAAATCAGATATCAGCCCTCTTGGGTGCTTTTTTCCCTTTTCATTTTTAAAAATTATTATTTAAGGGAATGAGCAACGTCTGTGGACAATCGCAAGCGACCGTAAAACCTGATCTGTGCCTAAACACGATGCACAACTCCACATAACGATAAAGCAGTTATACGTTGAGTTGCACACAGGTTAGATCACAGGGTTTTCCTTTGTCCACAGACTTACCATGACTTGCTTAATTGAATTACGTCTAGGGGTCTGCTACCGTAATGGAATGCAAGGATACATGGAGACCCCTCTGCTACGCAGATGTGTTCCATGACCTTGTTCAGGGGCAAGCCCCCGAAACCCCCAAAAGCAAAGGCAAAAGCATGACAGCGATCAAACGTAATAAGGTTTACAAAGTCCGATTT
>NZ_JAMXXO010000042.1:0-5479 GCF_024129115.1 Acinetobacter lwoffii | reverse complement strand
GGCACTGTTGCAAATAACCACGAATGGTAAGCTGAAGACTGTTTTAGCTAAAGGTGCAGCATATGAATCCTTTCCATGGTCGGCATTTTCAGGGCGAAATCATTCTTTGGGCTGTGCGCTGGTATTGTAAATATGGCATTAGCTATCGTGAACTGCAGGAAATGCTGGCCGAACGGGGTGTGAATGTTGATCACACGACTATTTACCGTTGGGTTCAACGTTATACGAATCTAAAAATGGGAGCCTATAGCTCCCATTTTTATTGTTAAACGTTGAATCCTATATGTTTTCCTGTTGGAAGCTCTACATCAATACGGAGCTTCCCACCCATTGCCTCAACATACTTTTTCATGGTTGAAATCTTAAGATCATTGCCACGATTTTCTATTGCTGAAAGCGATGGCTGTTTTATTCCCAAAGTTTCAGCAAGCTCTTTTTGAGAAATTTCGAGTTCTTCACGAATAAGATGAAGCTGATTTTCTAGCAGTAATTCATCAGCCATTTTTTGAATACGGGCTTGGCTCTCTGGAGAGCGGCTAGCTAACAATTCTTGCAGAGTCTTAGCCATTAGATTTATCTCCTAGGGTAGTGAGATGAAGTTGGTATTGTTCATCTGCAATATCCAGCATGTCTTTATAAAAACGCTTTTTACCGCCTTTATCAGCAATACATAGAACAATAGCCTGTCGTAAGGGATCAAATGCGAAGAAAGCTCTTAAGGGTCTACCGCGATGTTGAACACGCAGTTCTTTCATATTGGTAAATTTAGACTCATACACAGTATCTACTAAAGGACGGCCTAAACTCGGTCCCTGTTGCTGTAGAACAACCAGGGCAGCTAGGACCTTCTCTTGTGTAGGTTCATCTTACTGTTCAAGCCACTGATTAAATAGATCTGTCGTAATGACTGTCCACATACCACAACCAAAATATAGATTATAGTCTATATTTTAGGGGCATTATGTTTGTTTTGCAAATGAGAAAGGATAGGCAATAAAAAAGCCCGACATCCTGTCGGGCTTTTCCATATTTGGCGCTTAGATCTGACTCCTGTCTGATCTCACGTTCCTTGTTGTTCATCTTATTCTTTTTATCTGGAGCATCCTGCTCTCTATGTCTTCATGATAGGAAATTTCCAGTATTGCAGATAGCAGCAAAGGGCCGAGATTGGTATGAGCCAGGGCTTACAAAATAGCCTAAATTTTATCCCCAGAAATTGGGGATATTTTTGGTCCTGGGAAGGCCGTGGACATTAGGGAAATGTCGAATTTGAGTATTTTTTAATCGATTTTATTGGCCAAATATTACAAATCTGCTTGAAAAACACACGAGTTGTGAAAGCGTGTGTTTTTTGATCTTTGGAGTTTTGGATTTTTTGGTTTAAGTATTTGATAAATAAAATTATTTAAATGGGTTCTAACAAAAGAATTTCGTATAACCACCATTATGTTAAATGGAAGGAAGCAAAATAAGTTAACATTTTGCTTCCGGCCACATTAAGCTAGAGTTTTATTTAAATAAAGCTATTTAGTAATCATTAAATTAATTAAAATCTAAATCTAACACCAGCTCCATATAACCAACCTTTCTCAGAGTTTGATTCTATTTGCCACGACGTTTCATCATTACCTTTTGAATACTCATAGGCAATGTCGATATACGGCATGATCTTTTTACTGATTTCATAGCGAGTTTCAAACCCTGCGGTTGCACTGCTTAAACCAGTTTTTTTCGCATATTTAGAGTCATCACTAAAGATAGCATCCAACTCTAAATAAGGTTGAATAATCAACTTTTGCGTAATCAGAAAATCACGTTCCGTTTCTAGGCTAAAGCCCGCATAATTGTCTTCTCCCGCATAGAGATAAGCATCAGTTTCAAAGAAATATGGCGCCATACCATGTAAGCCAATCACCGCATCAACATTTTCTTCGGTGTCTTTGCGATGATCATTGAGTTCAACTTTTTCACTACGATAACGTGCACCAATCTGTGCATCCCAAAAGTCTGAAATCATACGGCTATATAAAAGTTTGGCATCATAATGTGCATCATGCGATTCTTCTTTATCGGCATGAATTTTAATAAAAACCTTATTTTCATCTGTGCCAATACGGGTTTCAAACTCTGACTTTAAATCACCTGTGCCATCTTCATTGACAAGCCACTTATTGTCCACTGTCGTAATCGCATAAATTTGCGCACCGTGTTCTGAGCGATGATCATAATGCGAACTCTGCTGAGCATTCGCATCTGGTACATGATGTAAATGATTAACCGTAGATGTTGCCTGATGTTGTACCTGATTCATTTGGCTATGGTTCATTTGAGAGCGATCCATTTGCATCGGCTGATATTGACTAGAAGATGTAGCAACTGTCATTTTTTCAGGCGCACTATGATCTTCACCATTATGTGCCAAACTCACTGCACTGACCATCAACAAAGAGCTTGCTAAAACAGTTTTAGAAAAAAGATTAATGGTGCGCATGTTGATCTCCTTTCTGTACTTTTTGATCTTGCTGTTTCTCTGTTGATTTGTGATGCATTGGCTGATGACCTGCATGTTGATGGTTCATCGGTGCTGAATGTGCAGCATGATTCATTTTCCCCATCATCTGCATGTGTTGTGCATGCTCTTGTGGAGAATGCTGTGAATGATCCATCTCAGACATCGCTTGATGATTCATTGATGGTACATTTTTTCCATCAGTCTGAGCAGTTGAATGATGCACTTCGTGCGCCAAACTTAAGCTTGTTAAACTCAATACCGCAACAGAAAAAAACGCTTTAAATACAAAATTAGTGATGTGCATGTCCAGCTCCTTTTTGCTCAGTTACTTGGTGAGTTTGAGTCGAATTTGTACCTTGAATTGGCGTTGTAGACACTTGTTCATCGCTAACATTTGCCACGATCAACTTGTTCATCATTCCTGCACTCATGTGATACAACAAATGACAATGGATTGCCCATTCGCCCAACTCATCCGCAGTTAATAAAGCAGTCACTGTTTTACCCGGTGGTACAATCAATGTGTGTTTATTCGGCATATCTACCGACTCTTGACCATTCTCCAACTGCATAAACATGCCATGTAAATGCATGGGGTGCGCCATCATACTGTCATTAATAAATTTGATACGGATACGCTCGCCATACTTCACTTTTAATGGCTCAGCATCGCTGAATTTTTTACCGTTAATCGTCCAAATATAACGCTCCATAGTACCGCCCAAACGCACTACTAATTCACTGCTAGCTTCACGAGTATCTTTTTGCGGTTCTAAAGATTTTAAATCACTATATTGCAAGGCTTTATTGCCCGCAGGTGTAGATGCATTTGCCCAACCATAAACCACTTGATCATTTTCTTGTGGTTTTGCTGTGCCATGCTGTGAATGATCCATTTTCGAGTGATCCATGCCTTGCATATCGCCATGGTTCATTTTTGAATGATCCATTTTCGAGTGATCCATGCCTTGCATATTGCCGTGGTTCATTTTCGAATGATCCATTCCTGCATGATCACCGCCACCATGTCCCATATCTTCCATGGTCAAAAGTGAGCGTGGACGTGGTGCAGGCATATGAATGCCATGTGTCATAGGATTTAATTCATTGTGCAGTGTACCAATCGCATAGCCTGCACGGTCAATTGACTCAGCTTCAATTTGATAATGTCCGCCTTTTGGCTCCACAATCACATCATAAGTTTCAGCTGTGCCAATACGAAACTCATCCACAGCAACAGGTTTTACAGGCTGACCATCAGCACTGACCACAGTCATTTTCAAGTTAGGAATACGGACATCGTAGAAAGACATCGCAGATGCATTCACAAAACGTAGGCGAATTTTTTCATTCGGTTTAAACATTCCTGTCCAATTTTGTTCAGGTGTTTTGCCATTAATGAGGAAGGTATAACCTGTAACATCCGACATGTCGGTTTTTAGCATACGCATCTGATTCCACATTTTGCGGTCAGACCATGTCGCTTTTATGCCATCACGTTTAACCTGCTTCCAAACATCACCCAAGGTTTCACGCTGATCTTGATAATATTCAGCTGAAATTTTAAGATCTTTCTGAATTTGATCACTGGTTTTTTCATGAAAATCTGACAACATCACCACATAGTCACGTTCAGCTTTTTCATGTGCTGCCAATGGTGTTTTACCTTTTGGATAAATCACAAAAGAACCATATAAGCCGTCCTGTTCCTGTCCTTTAGAATGAGCGTGATACCAATAAGTCCCGCTTTGGCGAATCTTGAATTTATAAACATACTCGCTTTGAGGCTTAATACCGTTAAAACCATTAAATCCCGGTACACCATCCATAATGCCCGGCAACAACAGTCCGTGCCAATGAATAGAAGAATCTTGGTTTTTTAAATTATTTTTCACGCGAATGATGGCTTCATCACCCTCTTCAAACTCAAGCAAAGGCGCAGGAAATTGACCATTTACGGTAATGCGCTTTACAGGCTTTCCAGTTGGGCTGACCACTGCTTCATCAATAACAAGCTGATATTCACGCACTTCGGCAAAAACCAAAGGCGACGATGCAAAACAAATACCTGCTAATAGGTACGAACTAATTTTATGAGACATAACTTAACCTTAATTTTTGAAAAATAAATAAATTTTAAAAAAATTGGTTAAGTTTTAGGAGGACGTGAAATTTCTTGCCAATACCCATTTAGATATTGGTTGAGGTAATAAAAATTAGGCTGATCTATAGAATAGAAGGTATCTAGGGGATCTAGCGAGCTTTGCAAAGAATGAAGACATGAGATCTGTGTCTGGCAGGATAAGCTAGAACATTCCTGACACTTTTTGTGATCTATATTCTGATTAATAGCTAAATGATTATGGCAATCGGTATTCGTCTGTACTTCGTGATTAATACCATGTTGAGTGACTTGCTGTGCTTGATCTAAACAATGATCTTGGCTCATTTCAGTTTGCATATTGATATGCATTATCTTTACTGATGCAACAGACACACTACTCCATCCTATGGCAAAAACCATAAGAAAACAAAACCAAAGTTTTTTGGAGAGATGAGTCAACACGAATGCTATCTAGGAATAGAATTTAATCCAAAATATCTTAACGGAATTTCAAATATTTACAACTCAATATAATTTAGTAGTTTCTCTAAAATTAACATAATACACGTTATACGAAATGCAATTTTATTCCTTTAAAAATCAATTTCTTATATACTATTAAAAAGCCCATTTACCCTCGAATGGGCTTTTTTAATAATTTATCATGTTACACGATAAATTAATGATCATTATTCCATGGCTTTATGTAGTCTTATTTAACGGCACTGTTGCAAATAGAGATTTGAGTCGATGATGTTCCCTTTAAAAAGTACTTAGAGACCGAAAACCCTGTTGATTAGACACACTTCACCCTGAGGCTGACCATAATAAAATGACGATGCTTGTCCTTTACGTAGTGCACG
>NZ_JAMXXO010000041.1:0-6144 GCF_024129115.1 Acinetobacter lwoffii | reverse complement strand
TTTAATTTTGTCATCGGGACACTACGCTTCGCTACGTCTTGCGAAGCAATGCTTCTCATCTCAGAATATTGACTCTCCGACAAACCCGGTATGGTTCAAAAAGAGAACTAGATGACGTTTAGATAAAATTTTCAATCAAATAATCTTATTGTTGTTATTTCTAGTCACATAGTCTATTTTTATTATATGAATTATTCTTCCTCACCCAAAAGACCACGTGGTCGACCAACCAAACACGGTTGTAACTATGCAGACACTAAAGAAGTTTTAATCCACCGAGGTATCGAGTTACTGACCGAACGTGGAATGAATGCTATGAGCTTGGACGATCTCATGAAATCAGTCCAAGTTCCTAAAGGGTCTTTCTACCATTATTTTGTAAATAAAGAGGCTTTTATTTTAGAAGTCTTAGATGCTTATGAACTTTATTTTGTGAAGCGATTGAATAAGTTTTTAAGTCAAACTGATCTTTCCCCACTAGAAAAGCTGCAAAATTTTGTAAAAGATGCGGGTGAAAAAATGCAAAAATATGATTTTAAACGAGGTTGTATTTTAGGTAACTTAGGACAAGAAGTGTCGTATTTGCCACAAGAAATCATTGCCCGAATCGAAAGTATCTTTAAGGTATGGGAGAAATTAGTTTCTGATTGCCTACATCAGTCAAATTCACAATATAGCCTAGCTGATTGCGATGAAGCTGCTTATCAGTTTTGGATTGGGTGGGAAGGTGCAGTTCTAAGAGCACGTTTGGTCAAATCAACAAGTCCCTTAGATGCATTTTATCGCTTGTTTACTTTAGCTGTAAAACAACAAAATCACGTAAAAAGTTAATTAAAAAATAAATGCAGACGTCTGTATTTATTTTTTAATTAATTCTAGACAAGCAGTCTAATTAAATGGAGAGGAAGTTCTATGTACAAAGGTATTGTAATTACTAAAGATGAAGCAGGTTACACATCACAAATTACTGAGATTGCATCAAAGCCTTTACAAGAAGGAGAGGTTAGAGTCGAAGTCAAATATTCAACACTCAATTATAAAGATGCTTTAGCCATTACTGGGCGTTCACCAGTGGTGCGTAGTTTTCCTTTGACCCCAGGCATCGATTTTTCGGGTGTTGTGATTGAATCAAAACATCCAGCATGGAAAGAAAGAGATGAAGTTCTACTGAATGGTTGGGGAGTGGGTGAAAAGTATTTTGGAGGGCTAGCCGAGCAAGTCACTGTTTCTGGTGATTGGCTCATACAAAAACCTTCTGCTTTTTCTTTTAAAGATACGATGGTTATTGGTACAGCAGGTTATACCGCAATGTTGTGTCTCATGGCTTTACAAAAACATGGTATTAAACCAAGTGATGGAAAAATTTTAGTGACAGGTGCAAATGGTGGAGTAGGTAGTATTGCCATTATTATTTTGAATCATCTTGGTTATGAGATTACAGCTTCAACTGGTCGACCTCAAGAGTCAGAATATTTAACCTATCTAGGTGCGAGTGAAATTATTGATCGTATTGAATTATCTTCCCCAGGAAAGCCATTAAACAAAGAAGTTTGGGCTAGCGTAATTGATACTGTTGGAAGCCATACTTTAGCCAATGCATGTGCTAGTACAAAATATCGTGGTGCAGTTGCTGCGTGTGGTTTGGCAGGCGGAATGGATTTTCCAGCAACAGTTGCTCCATTTATTCTAAGAGGGATTACCTTATATGGAATTGATAGCGTGATGGCACCAATCGAATTAAGAAAAGAAGCATGGGAACGTTTGGCTACAGAATTAGATCAAACAAAATTAGAAACAGTAACGACTGAAATTCAGTTAACAGATGCTTTAAATATTTCAAATGAAATTTTAGATGGAAAAATTCGAGGTAGAGTTGTTGTACAGATATAGTTCAACAAAATGAGTTGTGGGACTGTTCTAAATTTTGTGTAAGTACTTAATTTTCATTTATCCTACTGAGGATAATAAAAAGAGGTACTTCACATGGATGAAGCTACAATCAAAAGTATGGCAGCTGAATTAGCTAAAGGTTTAAAAACTCCTGAAGATTTAAACCAAATGACAGCCATATTTAAAAAGTTCATGATCGAAACCGCTCTGAATACTGAGCTTTCTGAACATTTAGGCTATGAAAAGCATCAACCTAAGAAGGGATCTAATGCACGTAATGGTTTTAGCTCCAAAACAGTTCTAACACAAGATGGGCAGCTTGCTTTAGATATCTCTTGTGATCGTGACGGCTCTTTTGAACCACAGATTATTAAGAAGCATCAAACACGCATTACTAGCATGGATGATCAAATTCTTTCGCTATATGCGAAAGGAATGACAAATAGAGAAATTGTTGCTTTTTTAAAGAAATGTACGATGCCGATGTATTTGCCTCCCTTATTAGTAAGGTGACGGATGCTGTCATTGAACAAGTGACAGAATGGCAAAATAGAACACTCGATAGTCTTTATCCTGTTGTCTATTTAGATTGCATTGTTGTTAAGGTTCGTCAGCATTCAACAGTAATCAATAAATCAGTTTATTTAGCATTAGGCATTAACCTGGATGGCCAAAAAGAACTTCTTGGCATGTGGCTTGCTCAAATAGAAGGTTCCAAATTCTGGCTGTCAGTCATGACAGAGCTTAAAAATCGAGGAGTGCAAGATATTCTTGTAGCCTGCCTTGCGAAGCAGCGCTTCTCAGGACTAAAAGGCTTTCCTGATGCGATAGCCTCTGTCTACCCTCATACTGATATCCAGCTGTGTATCTACATGTTGTACGCAATAGCCTGAGATTTGTGAGCTGGAAGGACTACAAAGCTGTAACAGCAGGATTGAAGGCGATCTATCAGGCAAGTACAGAGGAAAATGCTTTAAAGCCCCTAGATATCTTCTGCGATCAATGGAATCACCAGTATCCAAAAATTGGAGAATCCTGGCGGGCAAATTGGGAAAATATCCGAACGATCTTTAGCTATCCTGCTGAAATACGTCATGTGATTTATACAACAAATGCAATTGAATCATTGAATAGCGTGATCCGCCATTCAACTAAAAAGAGAAAGATCTTCTCTTCTGATGATTCAGTGAAAAAGGTCATTTATTTAGCAACTTCAAATGCTGCTAAAAAATGGACCATGCCAATTCAAAATTGGCGTTTAGCAATGAATTGGTTTACGATTCAGTTCGATGATCGATTAAAAGATCATTTATAAAAAATGAGACTTACACAAAATAATTTACAGGCTCGTAGAAACATGAAAATACATTCTTTTGGTGAACACAATAACATTACTTTATCTAATAATTGTATTGAAGTTCGAGGTGCACGTGAGCATAACCTTAAGGATGTAGATGTTTCTATCCCAAGAAATGCACTTGTTGTTTTCTCAGGTGTATCGGGTTCAGGAAAATCATCACTTGCTTTTGGAACTATTTTTGCTGAAGCACAAAGAAGATATTTCGAATCTGTTGCACCTTATGCAAGACGCTTAATAGATCAGGCCGGAGTACCAGATGTTGATGCTATTGATGGTCTACCACCAGCAGTAGCATTGCAACAACAACGTGGTGCAAGTAATACCCGTTCTTCTGTTGGAAGTGTAACAACTTTATCAAATCTCGTGCGAATGATTTATTCGCGTGCTGGTGCATATCCTGCCGATCAGCCAATGTTATATGCCGAGGACTTTTCACCGAACACTCCTCAAGGTGCTTGTCCTACCTGTCATGGTTTAGGTCACATTTATGAAGTTACAGAATCGACAATGGTTCCTGACCCAACACTCAGTATTCGTGAGAGAGCTATCGCATCATGGCCACCTGCTTGGCACGGGCAAAACTTACGCGATATCCTAGTAACCCTAGGGTATGATGTTGATCGACCATGGAAAGATTTACCGCAATCGGATAGAGACTGGATTTTATTTACTGAAGAAACCCCAACAGTTCCTGTCTATGCTGGTTTAAGCCCCGCTGAGACTCAATCTGCACTTAAACGTAAACTAGAACCCAGCTATATGGGCACTTTCACTGGTGCTCGTCGCTATGTCCTTCATACTTTTGCTAATACCCAAAGTACGTTGATGAAAAAACGTGTTTCACGTTTTATGGAAGGAAAAATATGCCCTTCCTGTCATGGTAAACGCCTTAAACCAGAAGCCTTATCTATTACCTTTGCTGGAGTAGATATTGGTGAGTTTATGCAACTTTCTTTGGATAAGTTAACTTGCCTGCTTGAGCCCATTGTTCTTGGCAATTTCGACGCTCATGATGCTGGAGAAAAGACTAATAATAAAGTAACCCAACTTGATAGATCTGAACGAGCAACAACAGGTAGAGCAGTGCATTCTGTATCTCCAGATGTAAGACGTACGTCAGCACTTTCAGATGAAAAGAAAATTGCTGCCCAGCGTTTAGCAAATGGTGTGGTGGGGCGTTTAAATCAATTACGCCAGTTAGGTCTTGGTTATCTAACATTAGATAGAGCCACACCGACTCTTTCAGCGGGAGAGTTACAACGTTTGCGTTTAGCAACACAATTAAGTTCTATGCTATTTGGTGTAGTTTATGTACTGGATGAACCGTCTGCTGGATTACATCCTTCAGATAGTCAGTCATTATATGATTCTCTCGATAAATTAAGAGACGCTGGAAACTCCGTATTTGTTGTAGAGCATGATTTAGAGCTCATGCGTCGTGCTCAATGGTTAGTGGATGTTGGACCAGATGCAGGAGAGCAAGGTGGTAATATTTTATATAGTGGAGTACCTCAGGGTTTAAGTGAGATTTCAGCTTCACGTACTGCAAGTTATTTATTTAATAAAATCCCAGTTACTCAAAGTTATGGACGTACACCCTCTGGTTGGCTTGAACTTAACAATATTTACCGACATAACCTGCATAATATTGATGCTCGTATACCTCTTGGTGTACTTACAGCAGTTACAGGTATTTCAGGTTCAGGTAAATCTAGTCTCGTTTCTCAAGCTTTACCCGAGTTAGTACTTTCATATTTAGGCAATGAATCTGAAACTGAAAACAATAATGAAAATAATCCGTTAAATGAAGGAATGTTGGTTACCGAGGTTACACAGGGTTCTCTGGCTGGTGATGTGGAGGCTATACAGCGTCTGGTACAGGTTGATCAAAAACCAATTGGCCGTACTCCACGTTCTAATCTGGCAACTTATACGGGTTTATTTGATCATGTTAGAAAGTTATTTGCTGGGACTCCTGAAGCTCGCCAAGCTCATTATGATGCTGGACGTTTTTCGTTTAATGTGGCTAAAGGGCGATGTGAAACTTGTGAAGGTGAAGGCTTTGTCAGTGTAGAATTATTGTTTATGCCAAGTGTATATGCCCCTTGTCCGACATGTCATGGTGCTCGATATAATGATGACACTCTGAAAATTCGCTGGAATGGACGTAATATTGCTGAAGTATTAGGAATGACCGTCAATGAAGCACGTGATTTTTTTGATGGAGAGGTCTCGATTGCTCGTTCACTACAATTATTAAAGGAAATTGGCCTTGGTTATTTACGTTTAGGGCAACCAGCGACTGAACTATCTGGTGGAGAAGCGCAACGTATTAAATTGGCGACCGAGCTGCAACGCAATCAGCGTGGAAATACACTGTATATACTTGATGAGCCAACTACAGGTTTGCATCCATCAGATGTAGATCGATTGTTAGTTCAATTGCAGCGATTAGTCGATGCGGGTAATACCGTGGTTATGATTGAGCATGATATGCGTGCCGTTGCACAAGCAGATTGGGTGATTGATGTGGGACCAGGTGCTGGAAATGCTGGTGGGAATATTGTTGTGGCAGGAACACCAAAACAAATAACAGAAAATCAAGATAGCCGTACTGCTCCATATTTAGTTAATGAGTTAGTGAGTCGTGATACTAAATATTGATATTGCGAGTGGGTAGAATAAAACCTTAAATTAAAAGCCTGTAAAATCAATCAGATATTTTTTGTTTTAGGTGGTGTGTGAGCATGAAATCTAAAATTTTTTTCAACTAAGGGCTTTGTTGCACAAACCTATCTGTAACGGCTTTTTCAGCGATATAATTTTCAAATGAAGAAGCCTACACACAAAATCTACCGCACAACCAATTGGCCCGCATATAACCGAGCACTCAT
>NZ_JAMXXO010000040.1:0-6874 GCF_024129115.1 Acinetobacter lwoffii | reverse complement strand
GTCGCGTAGAACGCGCGAATAGAACCCTTCAAGACCGTTTGATCAAGGAGATGCGTCTGGAAGGCATCAGTTCGATTGCTGAGGCCAATGCATGGTTGCCCTGCTTTATTGAGCAGTTCAACCAGAAGTTTGCCAAGTGTGCGCGAAATTCAAAGAACTTACATCGTCCTCTAACTGAATCTGATGCTGAGCTGGAGGATATATTCACCTGGCAGGAAACGCGTAAGGTCACGAAGAACCTCACCATCACGTATGACAAGTGTATTTATCTGCTTGAACCGACAGAGCTAAATCATAAGCTTGTTGAGCAATACATTTCATTTCTGGAGTACCCGGATGGCACTGTGGCGATCATGCATGAAGGACGGAAGATCAACTATAGCGTCTTCAATAAACTGGCTGGACTACAGCAGAATGAAGTGGTTGAGAATAAAAGATTAGGCTCGATTCTGGCGCATATTCAACAGCAACATGAAGAATTGGAAAAAAAAATAAACGTTCCCGGGCCAAGAAAAGTATGCCGAGTCGTAAAGCTCAGAAAGCTGTTATTGAACAAAGAAATTTAAATCCTGTGCTTGACTCTTGCAGTTAAAAACAGGAGATTTTAAATGGTTTATCGCATAGACATTTTAATTGGGGAATAACAGTTTTTCCAAAAAATAGAGATCATTTGAGAATATTTTGATGTATTTTCTAATACCTACATTGATTCTTTTCTTATTAAAAAATAAGATGAGCTTGATTGAAAATGACACTGCTGAAGTAGCTTATGTATTTGGGATTCTTGTGAATATAAAATAATGTTCCAAATTACTAAAGAAACCGAAGCATTAAGTACTTTAAATAATTTGAGTTTTTAAACAAATGATGATTAAAAAATTAACCTTCCTGATTAGCTCGGCACTTTTACTAACAGCATGTGGAGGTTCAAGTTCTAAAGTAAATCAAAATAATGACAGCAATAATGCTACTTCTACACCACCTACTTTACCTTTAGATGGTTCACCATCGAACACAACTGTTCATACTTTAGAGTTTCCTATTGCTGAATATAAAATCAAAGCAGTAGATGTTGGGTTGAAGGACCATATTTTTTCTCTTATAGAAAATTACAAGACTACTTTAAATAATAAAATTAATGAAAATACACAGACATTGTATCAACAAAACATCCAATATGATCCAGCTTGGCAATTTCGTAAAGAATATGTGCTGACTAAAAATAAAATCTATTACTCAGCCAATAGCCAACATCCTCAATATCTGGTTTCAAATTCAAATGGAAAAATTATTACAACTTTTGATAGTGAAACTCCTGAATTTAAGTCTACTCTTACCTTTAAAAATATTTCATTAAATAATAGCCCCCTAAATTCTGCTTATGTCACTACTGAACTGTTAAAGAATCCTGGAGAATCTCTCAAAAATGATAAAAATTGGTTAAACCTTTCTAATCAAATTAAAAATATCTCTGGCTCATTTCCAAAAGATTCCGTTTGCCATCAATATTTGACTCAGCAATACAACCAACCAAATATAAGTTTTAGCGAGTTTGATGACTTTACAAATAAGACTATCGCTGAATGGATAGCAGAACAAAAAGCATCTGATAACAATCCGATAGTAGAAACATGGGCTAGCTATCAGGTTGCATATATTCCGGAGTCTCAACAATATAATTTTTATCATGGCGAAGGCTATCGCGGTAAAGCGGTTATTCTTAAAAATGGTAAATTATATGAAGGTAATTATGATGCAGGTGCTGTTTATGAACTCAAGGATGAATATGATAACCCAACTCAATTCAACCTCGGAATTTGCAATGCCTACAATAAAATAGCCTCAGATACTTTAAAGATAGCATTATTAGGCCTAGTAAAGAACTAATTGCCAATTTTTGAATGAAATGAATAGCCTAACTAAGTATCAAAGTAAAAATGTAGAGCCTGTAAATTAGAGTAGCTGAAAATACAATATTTAATTGGAGTAAAACTTATTAATCTTTTAGACACCTTTTTAGGTGTCTTTTTATGAATAGCCACCGATTTTGTAGACACCTTTTAGTTAGATAAAATGGCTAATCAACAGGGTTTTCGGTCTCTAAGCACTTTTTAAAGGGAACATCATCGACTCAAATCACTATTTGCAACAATGCCATCGATACTCGGGATAGATATTCAAGCCCTTTAAAACCAACAATTGCGGTAACAGAAAAACCAAGTCCAAACAGCACCATTAATGGGATGAGTAGACTGTCAGAAAAACCTAGAATTCTTCCGAGTGAAATCGCAAGGGTCGCGGTTCCCCAAGCAAACCAGCCTAATTCCGCGAAACCTAAAATGAAGTCCGATAATTTACTGCCCCAGTTACCAAAGCAGAAACGTCCCATGAGAACTGTATTTAAACCACTACGTGCAGAAATAAATCCTAAGGTGGCGGCATAAGCTCCTAATAGTAAGTTACCTATAGCCACAATCCATAAAATATCTGTAAATTCAAAGGCAACCCCAATTTTTCCACCAGCGAACATGGTTCCTGTGAAAAAAGTAAAACTAAATAAAACTAAAGCTATTGGGAGAAAGCCTTTACGTTGTGAAAGCGGTGTTTCTGTTAAAGGCGATTCTGCATGCGCACTCATATTCAACACTCCTATTCGATTTAAATTCTTGAGTGCTGAATTGCAAGAGCTGTGCCGCTTTTTTAATTGGTTAATTTAAGCTACTTAAATCATGGAATATGGGCATTTTGCACATATTTTTACTTTGAAACAGAATTAATAGATACATTATTGTGCATTAAAAACATTTTTTGGTTTTATTTTGGGCGCTTAAATAAATCGCTTTATTTCCATAGATCTTTTTTATAAATTATTTTTAATCAACTCCAATTTATAGATTTCAGCTTAAAATCTTGAATAGGAATGAACATAAAAGTGCCTGATGAAGTTCATCAGGCACTTTTATGAAATAAGTATTCACCTATTTCCGGACTAAACCTTGGTATAATTAGATTATGAATTGATTATTATTAACCAAGTCTGTAAGTGTAGTCTCTACACCTCTCAAAACCAATATATCAGTAGATTGATACTGACCTCCTGTTCCATCACGGTCGATACTAATGGTTGTATCTGTACCGTCTGATGTAACACTTAAATAATCCGCTAGTGAAGTAGCACTACCATCTCCAGCATAATCCACCAATAGATCGCTAATATCAATCATATCGGCTTCAGAATTGGGTGACGTACTGCCTACATTAAAGTTAGTCCAGGTATCAGTGCCATTACCGCCTGCATTGTCTGTCTGATCAATCACGTTATAAATTACTGTATCCATATTACCAACAGAAGAGTTAAATACATCTCCTCCGGCTGTACTAGCCATTAGACCAACAGATCCTGTAAAGTTTTTACCTGCATTGATCGTTAGAATAGCGGTATCTGAAGAACCAGAAGGCGAGTTCAATGAATATTCAAATTCTTCATAACCGAAAGCCGATCCTGATTGCGTATATACATATGTCCCATCACTATTAAGTAATAATGAACCATAGTTACCAGCAATAGTAATACTGTCAGGACCTGTGACATTATCTAAATCATTTGCAGTATAGACTGTTTGATTATTTATCGTGATTGATGAGTAGTCCGGGAAAGACATTATATCATTAACCAATAAATTACCTGACGTTGTTTTAGAATTAACTGTCAAATCCCATGTAGCACCCGCTTGCAAAAATCCATTAGGAACATCAATGCTGTAAATAAGCTGGTAAGTACCTGCTGATAAATTAATTGTATCAGACAGTAAAGGCTCACCTGATGTTTGTGTCCTTTGAGGAATTACCTCTTCACTCTCACTATTAACACTTATTAAACGATAGCTAATCGTAACATTAGATTGACCAATATTGTTTGCCATTAATTGAATAGAGGTGATATTAAAACTATTATCTTGAATAGTGAATTCATAAACTTTATTTTCTACATCTCTTAAAGTATTTAATCCGGCACTATCATTATAATTTAGTGTAGCTGCTGGATTTGTCACATTTAGTGCTGAATCATAAAAATCATTCACAGCATTCACAACATCAAAACGAAGATTCAAATCAGCAAATGAATATAAACCACTCACCGAATCATAAATTGTATAACTAAAGCTATCTGTTACACCATATTCTGGAATCGCGATAGCATCATATGAATATTCACCCTGAGAAGTAATAGTTAAAATACCGTACTTCCCTTGAATTACAGTATCTCCACTTAAAGCAATCGCTACGCCTTTTACCGTAGTCACAATCGTTCCCGAAGGTGCTATATCTACCCCCAAACCATTATCATCAGTAATAATATTACCTGTTATTAGTTTAACATTAGATACATCAGGATCATTATAATCATATGTGAGATCGGAAGTTATGTTTAAAGTATAACCCGTGGCAATCGTAATTCCCTCATCAGGAGCTAAAATTAAACGGTATTCACCTTCTGGTAAACTTAATGATAAGGGAGCTGAATTTCCTCCTAATAGAACAACAGTAAACCAGTTTTCTTGCACATCAAATTGCTTATAAGTAGCACTTACTTGATCATATTTATATATATATAAATCAAAAGAAGCTCCCACAGCGATTCCACCAGCATTCGCAGTTATAGTTAGATCTCGTACTGTATTTTCATCTACAGTTAACGAAATCATATCGTCTGTATCTAAAAGACTTAAATCAAGTACATAGCCAAGATCAACACCTACGAGCGTAAATGCAGTTTCACTTCCTAACTCATTTGTAGTAGTTTTAGGTGCTGCGTTCAATATAGTGTTGACATCATTATCTACAGCATAGAGTATATTTTGATTTGCATCAGGAACAATATTACCTGACAAATTAATTGTAATCGTAGCTGAGTCTGTTAATAACCCGTCTAAAGAAATGAGTGTATAGTTAAATATATCGGACTTATCAATCGCATTTTGATCGCCATTCGCTTCGTACGTATATTCACCCAAATTATTAATCGTCAAGGTACCATATAATCCAACAATTTTAATATTAGAACCATCATTTGGAATAGATATCAGCGCACCAGTATTATCGGTTACGGTTGCTACAGTTGCATCCCCTAATGCTCCTCGATTATCAGAACCAGAACCATTATCCTCGAAGATGTTTCCAGAAATGCTTATAACAGGGAAATAACTTTCCACACCATTTACAGTTACATCTACATTAGCTAAAACACTCAACGTATTATTTACTAATCTGGCAACAATAGAATCAACTACACCATCTAAAGTAGGAAGAAGACCTGTATCCACTAAAACAGGCTCAAGCGCGTCTAGTAAAATATCTAATCGTAAAACATTTACTGTATTGAGAAGGCTAGTCACTACATCAAGCACCGCATCTGTCAATACAGTACCACCTACAGCATTTTGTAGAGCATCTAGAATTAATTGTTGATTTTCAGCACCTAATAGCTGCTCTCCAGAGCCTAGATTAGCTAGAGTAAGGTTTGTTAACAATGATGATAGTTCGCTTTCATCATTTTCTACAATGATACGGTAATTACCTTCTGGTAAGTCATTAACCATTAAGCCAATTGTGTTCACATCACTTGAAACATCTAATAACTGTAGAATTTCACTTCCTAGTAGTAAACCATTTTCTGTAGTTGCGACCTTTACTTCAGTGACACTTCCATCAGCATTTAAACGTACAACAGTCACTCTATAACCTGAAGCTACGGCAAGTAAATTCTCTTGCGTAACAGTAATTACTACATCACCTGTACGGTTTTGATCTCCATTTAAAGAACTTTTTGGCACTGTAAAATCAACACCTGCGGTATCTGAATTAATAAGCAGATTAGAGTCTATAACATCCACATCTTCTTCATTAATTGGTTCATCCCAAATTTCTGCAATTTGCGAACCCAATTCTAGATCGATGGTGTCATCTTGCGCGTTAATTGAATCTATTATAACTGTCTTACTTACTGAACTTATAGTCCCACCAGATGAGTCTTGTATTCTCACATGATAAGTGTAACTTTCACCATTAGTTAGATCACGATTATCAAAATAACTCCACATACCACCAAATACTGTCAAATCTATCCAGTTCACATTATCTAGACTTATTTGAGCTTTTTCTTCCGACCCCAAATTACCAACCAAAATACCATTTACAGTTAGAGTGGTATCACTAGTAATAAAATCAATAGTGGATGCCCCTGTATCTTCACTAATTGAGGTAATATCAATTGCCGCAGCCACATTATCTGGAACACTAATGACAGGTGCTGCATCCGCAGTCTTGCCATACTGATCGGTACCCGTCGAGTCAACTTGAGTAGAGTCTTTTACTGCATTCGGCTGCAGGGTGACAATACCCGTACCAACATTAATCGTCGCAATAAGGGAATTCACTGACTGATTTTCAGCATCTAAGAGAGTCCAGCTACCATTTTCCGCTTTCGTCGCTGTTAAGGTAACCGCTGTACCAGCTTCATTGATGTATGTGATCACCTGTTGGATGTTGTCGGCACCTGGTTGTGCTGTCACGCTACCATCATCATTGGCCGTCAATACCGGAGCATCCGCTGCTTCAGCCGTGGTGTCATCATAACCGCTATAAACAGTGGCATCTGCAGTATTGTCATACTGATCGGTACCCGTCGAGTCGACTTGGGTGAAGTCTGTAACTGCATCCGGCTGCAGGATCACAACACCTGTTATCGCATCAATGCTGACATCTGTAGGAGTATTATCCAGGGTCCAGCTACCATTTTCCGCTTTCGTCGCTGTTAAGGTAACCGCTGTACCAGCTTCATTGATGTATGTGATCACCTGTTGGATGTTGTCGG
>NZ_JAMXXO010000039.1:0-6951 GCF_024129115.1 Acinetobacter lwoffii | reverse complement strand
CAATCTACCCTGCTTTGGCTTTTGTAAGCTTTAAATTGGAAAATCTTTGATTTTTCTGTTTAAAGCTTTTCGGGGGTATCGGGGGTGAAGCCCCTGATCAAGGTCACAGACTATCACTGTTTAACGTAGTTAAATAGGGGTATCTGTGTATCCTTGCTTATTAAAATACAAGCACATGTCTACCCCCAGAATTTAATCAAATGACACGGTATCTAAACTCTAGGAAGTATTGGCATGAATCTTGTAAAATAAAGGCACTCAACTCTTTCTCATCGCCACCACAGCCTTCACTTCGTTCAGGCAGATGGTGGACGTTGAGAGAGTTTCGGCAATACTCTCCCTAAGGGCGTGATCTTAAAAAAAATCACATTCCCCTAAGTATTGCCGATTTAACCTAATAGGCTGACGGAGCCACGCATCGGTCGTATCCGCACCATGCTTCACATACATGGCAGACAAGGACTAAAGGTTTTGCACCTCTCCCCACGCGCTCCTTGTCGAAGTATGACGGTATCTCTGCGAGGGTTTCCCCAACATGCAACTTAACCAACCTATACAACTACTCTCAACGCTCCGCTTATGTGGGATTCCCCTGTAACGGTTTCGCCTTTCGACGATCGCTACGATGCACCAGTGACACTTATTCCCTCCACATGCACCGCATATCAACCTTAAAAGGATGTACAGGAGTAGATAAAGCTCGACCTAGTGGTGCTTATTTGATGATTTAAACTGCTGAATTAACGAAGAGTTTCAAATTAGGGGCTTGTGTAACTGTTCTATTTCTTTAAAATAGGTATTGGTACTAGCCTTTAAGGTGAATATCAGTACGAGTTGGTAGCTCTGCCGATCTTTCGTTAATTGATGTTGGTAGCATCAAATAACTGTACCCACTGAATTTAAAGGAAAAGCCCAATAACTTGCAAGAGTTATTGGGCTTTTTCTTTTTTACATTAAAAAAATTGCACAACAGATCAAAATATGCTCAAATAATAGTGGTGCCATTTTGGCACCACTAGATAAAAGATGTATAATCCATTCATCTTAGCGTGACGCTGTTTTTAATAGTCCAACGCCGATGAAAAACAGTTACTTCATTCTAATCACTGTGATTTAACCGTTTCAGTCTTAAACAAGATAAACATTCAATTCAATTAGGAGTTCAAAAGTGATCAATACCAAATTGCATGACAATTCGAGAGAAAGAATTTCAGCAAGGGTTAGCCATGAGATTTATGCAGTTATATCCAAAGCTGCCGAAGTCACAGGTCAAACAATAAATAATTTTATGGTTCAATCCGCTTTTCAACAGGCACAAGATACTATTGATAAACACAATATGCAGTGGATCAAAGTGACTGAAGATCAAGCTGGTTGGTTAAAAGCAAAATTAGAAGAGCCAGCAATCATCAATCCTTATTTACAGGATGCTCTTCGTCTATATCAGGAGACAACCAACGATGTCAGTAACATTAGCAATTCCATACGCCGATATGGCAAAACAGGAGATCAATGACTTTCGTGAGAAATTTGATTGTGGGGAACCATCACTAAATGAATATTTAGTAAATACGATGGGACAACATAATAAGAAAGGAATTACACCTTCGTTTCTACTTCCGTCAACAGATCCTTTACACCCTTTAATTGGGTATTACTCTCTCACTCATGGACAACTCGACTGTTCAGGTTTAACAGAAAGTACAAAAAAGAAATTAAAACTTCCCAATATTGTTCCGATCCTACGTTTATCACGACTGGCTATTGATAAACATTTTGAGAAAAAGGGTTTCGGTAAAATTTTAATGGCTGAAATCTTTTATCGTGCCCAAATATCAAAGCAGAATGGTGGTTGCGTTTTTATCATTGTAGATGCTCTACATGAAGATGCAAAAAAATACTATGAGAAATATGGTTTTGAAGCAATGGTGGACAATCCATTGCAACTTTACCTAAAAGTATAAAAGAAATATGACTTACAAACTCCAGTACTATTTTTACTTTGTTACTGGAGTTTTGTATTGTTTTTCAATAGCTTTTCATCAATAAATATGGTTTTACCAAAAATTAGATCACAATCTGTAAGGTATCTTTTTGTATGAAGAAGATGATATTGCCAAATTTTTAATGCATTTTCAGACGGCTCTAAGCAATCATGAATATCCATAATTTTTAAAGTTAAAAAGTCCTTATATTCCTTAATATCATTTACAAAACATAAATCATTGTTTTCATAAAAATTTTTTATAAAAGTTAAATCTAAATTCTGAATAACTAAAGGTATGTTCAGTTGTTTCATGTCAAAAAAACTCAATAAAAACACTGTTGTATTTTAACTAAATTAATTTTAAACTTATAGCTTAAAATTTAAACCTTCCCTTTGGAGTTTCATCATGGAAAAAGTTTTCACACCAGAAACAGGTACAGTACATGGCGCTTGCACACTACAAGGTGGTTACGCACGCTAATAGAGAGATATCAGCATGTATTTAGAAGTCGAATCAAATAAGGGAAATAGATATCTTTTTGATGGGTTAAGCAATGAGATATATAGCTTAAAACCCGACTTTAAAATTACTGCTGGTGCATCTCGAAATAGTCTTGGGTTGCCAAATATTGAACGATTTGTCACCCCAGATTCTCAAACTGAATCAAAACTTAATAATTTAGCTAAAACTTTAATTATCGAGTTAACAGAACAATGTAATTTAAGATGCACATATTGTGTTTTTGATGATGCATACTCTAAAGAACGTTCACATTCGTCTACTAAACTAGATATATCTTTAGCAAAAGAAAAAATTTATAATTTTTTTTGTAGAGCAAATGAAGATGCATATATTATTTTTTATGGTGGTGAACCTCTATTAGAGTTTAAAGAAATTATAGAATTAACCAATTACGCTAAGTCATTATTTTCTGAAAGAGTAAAATTTTCCTTCACGACTAATGGAATGGCTCTTACTGAAGATAAGTTTGATTTTTTAATTGAAAATGATTTTTTAATTACTGTTAGTTTAGATGGTTTTAAAAAAAATCATGATTCCAAAAGGATTACTATTAATGGAAATCCTAGTTGGGATAGAATTATGAGTAATCTTGAAAAAATTAAGTCATATAATTCGTATTTTTATGATTCAAAAATAATTATCAATAGTGTAATTAATAGTATCGAAGACCTAGAAAATATAAATGATGAGATAAATCATAATTTACTTTTAATAGGAAAGGAAATTAGATTCTCATTTCCTATTCAGGACGCTATTTTAGAAACTAAAAAATATAATAATTTTAATTCTGAAAACTATGCTGAAATACAAAAGATTTTTCTTAATAAAAATTTTTTAGAAAACAGCTTCTATAAAGATCGACTATTACCTTTAGTAAAAAAAATAGCATTTAGAAAATTAGGGAATGATGCTCAAAATGGTAAAAAAAAATGTGTTCCGTTTGTCAATCGAACATATCTGAGATCAAATGGAGATATTCAGTTTTGCGAAAGAATTTCATCTTATAAGAAAGTTAAAGATGAAAATGATCTTCTAAAAGAATCTGAAGCTATCCAGAAAGAGTTTTATGACAATAAAACAGACTCATGCTCTCAATGTTTAGCATATAATTTTTGTGAATTATGCCCTGCATCTTTTTATTATGATGGTACATTTAGTTCACAGCACTCTCAAATCTGTAACAATTTTAGAGAAGAATTCTTTTTAGCATTAAAACTTTATATAGATTTATCAGAAATAAATATTAAATTTTCAGACTTAAAATGAAAGATTTTTGCAATATTTCAGAAATCTATACAAATAATATAGAATTATTTAAAGATCTAGAATCTTTACTTACATCTAAAAAATTTCCTTGTCTTTTTGCTATGAACTCTTTCCACAAAAATCATATGTACGTATATGATGCAAGTAATTTAGAAGAAAGAGAATATTCAAAAATATATAACCAACTCTCTAATTTTTCGAAATATATAAAAAAATATAATAAAGAAAAGAATTTTTATACCATAATTTTGGTTATTAAAGGTCCTCAAGAAACGTCTCCAGAATTTCTTAAAGACTTTATTTTCTCTTTTTTAATAAAGCTAAAAGAGTATGATTCAACAAATGAAACTATTACTAAAAATGATATATTGAAAAATAATTTTCAGTTTTCTTTAGATAGCGATATTTGGTTTCCTGTATTCCTTTGTCCAGAACACATATCTACTATACGACGAGCAAATATATCAATAATTGCATTTCAACCTAATCAAACTTTTGATTTACTCAAACAACACCCTAATAACTTTTATGAAAAAACAAGAAAGGCTACTCATAATAGAATTGATAAAATATACAATTTCAAAAGACCCTTTTTTTTGTCAGAAAAGAGTAGTGGAATCAATGCAATACAATATTTAGGTTTCGACCCAATTCATCCTAATGAAAGTTAAAAGTCCTTGTTTAAATTAATTTAAACAAGGATATAGAAAATTAATCACAATTAGGACAGCTTTCGCCAGGACCACTACATGGTCCACCACAATAGTTACATGTTGGATAACGGCCAAAATAGATAAACATAAATTTATATCCTTAAGTAAAAGTTGCTCAATTACATTTATATATTTTTTTTGAATAATTTCATATTTAAAACTCTAAATCCATTCCTTGATCTTGCTTAGGTCGAGGTTTTTCTATTTCCTTTTGCCGTTCTCTCATCTGGATGATATTTTTTTCAATATTTCGGATGTTTCGAGCAAATTCTTCTGAGCTTTGGCTACTTCTGACGAGACTAAATGCTGTGTGGTTGAGATTCTCTCCAGAACTTCTTCGTTGTTCGCTGTAATCTGGCTCATCTCTCGAACTTTTCCATTGATCTGCTCGGTAGAGCTTGCTGTACTGCGTTCTAGCTCGTGAAATTGCTTCTGTATTATCGCTAATGATTTCTGTGCTTGCTGTAAGCTTTGCTGATCGCTCTCGATTGTCTTTGATTGAGCTAACAAGGTTTGGATAATCTTGGTTTGCATTGTGTCTAAAGCTTGCTGTTGCTTCTGCAACAGCTGTTGTTGTTGCAGTAATTGCTGCTGTTGTTCTTCGATGATTCTCAATAATTGTGTTTCTAATTCGGTCATCGTTTAATACCCCATTGGAATCATGTAGCCGTTCTGCCATTCCCCTGCATTCTTGTTGATCTGAATACATAAGCGCTGAGCTTTGCTGTCTGGTCGCTTGCATGTGCTGATCGTCAAGCTGCCCCCTGATCGATTCAAATGGTCGACCCTCATTTGTTTCTCGTTGATTACGGTGTTTAGCGTCTGCATCTCGCTGTATTTGTTTTTGGTGACGAGACCAAGCGAGAAAATCGCTATAAGCAAAATAACTGCTGCTGAAATCAGTCCCACATTCAAAATGGTAAGTTTTTTCTGTACCGCTTGATTCTGGGCTTGCTGTTCTTGGCTCTGTATTTGCTCGTTTAATTGCGTTAAATGGCTCAATTTCGATTGCAGCAAGGTTTGATAATGGCTTAACTGTTTCTCGACCGTCTGGGCGTTGTTTTAAATGCTCTGGGCTATTTTCTCGTCCGACTGTTGGATAGCGGTCGCTGTGATATTGGCTCTTGTGTTCAAGCTGTCTCTGATAGTCTGTGACGTTTGCTCGATACCGCTCAGAAGTTGTTCCTCTGTACTCTGCAATTCGCTGTTGTACTTCTTGTCGATATTCGCCAGTAGCTCTAAAGCCTTGCTCATAAATCTCGCCCTCTAAACGGATAGGACGTTTTGCGCCCTCATACGGGTTTTCAATGGATATGGAGTTTTTTACTTGTCGAGTGACATTGATTTGATTCGATTCAAGCCATTGCACCAATTCTTGCCGATCGGCAACTTCACCATTAGAAACCGCTCGGTAAACACGTTGATGTAACTGCTCTTTAAAATCCTTAATATCTTTGGGTAGGTTCTTTTTATTTAAAAATAGCTGTCGATGCTCAGGATCATCGGGGTCATACAGTGAATGTTCGGTATTGGTGATCTGCTTAAATAGATCGACTCGATCTAAATCAACTGGCGCATAGAATGGCTGTAGGCGTTTGCCTGTTGAAAGCTCAACATTTGGAATCACAAAATTAAGCTCAAGCCTTGTCTCGCCTGTGTCCTGATTAATTTTGTCTTGGTGCTGTACCCATAAAATTTGATATTGGTCTTTCTCTAGTCCCGGGAATAAACATTCCTCAAAATTTTGCATGATCTTCTGCTTATCCTGGTCAGATAAATCATGCTCATAAAAGGACAAACAGCCTGAAGTATATTTTTTGGCAAAGGGACTGCTATCAATCAATTGCGCTGTCAGCTCTACATCACCACTAAGCACCTGTGCGTGTTCACGCTCTCGATCTTCACCCAGTAAATAGTCAAGGCAGCCTTTTGATAGACCTGAACCATGTCGAAAGAAATCAACGATCATCTGGACGTAACTCCCGAAGCTGTTGATCAATCGAAATTAATAAATGAAGTAACTTCACTTTATCGAAAGTACCAGTACCTGCAATATCAGTATTCACTGCTTTCGCAATCTGATTCACATTATTACCAATCCGACTAAGTTCTAAAATTAACACTCGCTCTGTCTTGTTATACGAAGATTCAACAACCTTTGTTGCTTTAATTTTTTGGTCATTTTCTGCTTTGGAATTATGAATTTTAGTTGCTTTCTCTAATGCTGCTTGTCGAAGTAACTTTGCAATCGAACCATAAGGATTATTGCAATCAAGCAATTGATACTCTGATTCTGAAAGTCTAACTTTAAAAGTTCTCTCTCGAATAGCTTCACCTTGCTTATTCTCTTCTTGTTCATGTCCTGACATTTCAATCTACCCTGCTTTGGCTTTTGTAAGCTTTAAATTGGAAAATCTTTGATTTTTCTGTTTAAAGCTTTTCGGGGGTATCGGGGGTGAAGC
>NZ_JAMXXO010000038.1:0-8465 GCF_024129115.1 Acinetobacter lwoffii | reverse complement strand
AGATGCATTGCATTAAATTATTGGGCGATAAACTGAGTGCAAGGAGCTTTCAAAGCCAAGTCAATGAGATTCATACACGTGTGGCAGTCCTCAATAAATTCACTGAATTAGGTCGACCATTTACCCAAGTTACGCCTTAAATTTGGCTCAATTAGGGGCGCTTTGCATTTCAAATCTTTGTGCAACAAAGTCGCTGTACATTGACTCTTGATATTTTTTCCTGGTAAGCGCAATGTCTTACAAAGTCTTGCAAGGATTTCCTTGGCCGGAACCGCAAAGCGACGCGATTGGAGAGGGCGAAATGAAAGCGCACCTACAGGTGATTTTCACGCTCGATCCCGATCAACGGCTGACGCGGGGCAGCGCGTTTTTCTCAAAAAACAAAAAGAGATGAGGCACCGTGATCGTCGGTGCCTCGTCAGATCAATCTTTACAGGAGCATCAGTATGGACAGAAAACAATGCCAGGTCTGCAGCCAACCCGCCACCGTGCGGGTGGAAGCCAATCTCAACGGTCGTCACAGCACCATGCTGTTGTGTGACGACCATTACCGTCAACTGGTGCGCCAGCAAAAGCGCACCGTCTCGCCGCTGGAAGCCTTGTTCGGCTCGCGCAGCGGCCTGTTCGAGGACTTCCTCGGCAGTGACTTCTTCCGCATCGGCGACGACGCGACGCCGATACCGATGACGTGGTCGATGCCTCGTTCGGCGAGCCCGCCGCCGCAGGTTCGGGTGCGCCGCGCCGTCGCGGCAGTGGTTTGGCCAGCCGCATCAGCGAACAGTCGGAAGCCCTGCTGCAGGAGGCCGCCAAACACGCTGCCGAATTTGGCCGCGCCGAGGTGGATACCGAACATCTGCTGCTGGCGCTGGCCGACAGCGACGTGGTCAAGACCATCCTGGGTCAGTTCAAGATCAAGGTCGATGACCTCAAGCGGCAGATCGAGTCCGAGGCCAAGCGCGGGGACAAGCCGTTCGAGGGCGAGATCGGCGTGTCGCCGCGCGTGAAGGATGCGCTCAGCCGCGCTTTCGTGACCTCCAATGAACTCGGCCATTCCTATGTCGGTCCGGAGCACTTCCTGGTCGGTCTGGCCGAGGAAGGCGAAGGGCTGGCCGCCAACCTGCTGCGCCGCTACGGCCTGACGCCGCAGGCGCTGCGCCAACAGGTCAGCAAGGTGGTCGGCAAGGGCGCCGAGGATGGCCGCGCCGAGACGCCGACCAACACGCCCGAGCTGGATAAATACTCGCGCGACCTCACCAAGATGGCGCGCGAGGGCAAGCTCGATCCGGTCATCGGCCGTGCGCAGGAGATCGAGACCACCATCGAGGTGCTGGCCCGGCGCAAGAAAAACAACCCGGTGTTGATCGGTGAGCCCGGCGTCGGCAAGACCGCCATCGTCGAAGGGCTGGCGCAGCGCATGGTCGCCGGTGAAGTGCCCGAGACGCTGCGCGACAAGCGTCTGGTGGAACTCAACATCAACGCCATGGTGGCCGGCGCCAAGTACCGCGGCGAGTTCGAGGAGCGCGTGCAGAAGGTGCTCAAGGAAGTGACCGAGCACCAGGGCGAGATGATTCTCTTCATCGATGAAGTGCACACCATCGTCGGTGCCGGCCAGGGTGGCGGCGAAGGCGGGCTGGACGTGGCCAACGTGTTCAAGCCGATGATGGCGCGCGGCGAGCTGAACCTGATCGGCGCCACCACGCTCAACGAGTATCAGAAGTACATCGAGAAGGACGCCGCGCTGGAGCGTCGTTTCCAGCCGGTGATGGTGCCCGAGCCGACGGTAGCGCAGACCATGATGATCCTGCGCGGCCTGCGCGACACCTTCGAGGCGCACCACAAGGTCAGCATCACCGAGGATGCGATCATCGCCGCCGCCGAGTTGTCGGACCGCTACATCACCGCGCGCTTTTTGCCTGACAAGGCCATCGACCTGCTTGACCAGGCGGCCGCACGCGTGAAGCTGTCGGCCACGGCTCGCCCAGTGGCCGTACAAGAGCTGGAGTCCGAACTGCACCAGTTGCGGCGTGAGCAGGACTACATGGCCTCGCGCAAGCAGTACGACAAGGCCGCCGAGCTGGGCAAGCGCATCGAGGCAAAAGAGGCCGAACTCAAGAAGCTCATCGAAGATTGGGAGCGCGAGCGCGCCTCGGGCAGCGCCGAAGTCAAGGCCGAGCATGTCGCGCAGATCGTCTCGCGCCTGACCGGCATTCCGGTCAACGAGCTGACGGTGGAAGAACGCGAGAAGCTGTTGCATCTGGAACAGCGGCTGCACGAGCGCCTGGTGGGCCAGGACGAAGCGGTGCGCGCGGTAGCCGATGCCGTGCGGTTGTCGCGCGCGGGGCTGCGCGAAGGCGGCAAGCCGGTGGCGACTTTTCTGTTCCTCGGGCCGACCGGCGTGGGCAAGACCGAGCTCGCCAAGGCGCTGGCCGAGTCCATCTATGGCGATGAAGGTGCGCTGCTGCGCATCGACATGTCCGAGTACGGGGAACGCCATACCGTGGCACGCCTGGTGGGCGCGCCTCCGGGTTATGTGGGCTATGACGAGGGCGGCCAGCTCACCGAGAAGGTGCGTCGCAAGCCCTACAGCGTGTTGCTGCTGGACGAGATCGAGAAGGCTCACCCCGACGTCTACAACATCCTGCTGCAGGTGTTCGACGACGGGCGGCTCACCGACGGCAAGGGCCGGGTGGTGGATTTCACCAATACCATCATCATCGCCACCTCGAACTTGGGCTCGGACATCATCCAGCGTCGGCTGAAGGCCCGTAGCGCCGCCGGCGAGGAATACGAGAAGACCAAGTCCGAGGTGATGGACGTGCTGCGCGGACACTTCCGCCCCGAGTTCATCAACCGCATCGACGAGATCATCGTCTTCCATGCGCTGGGCAAGGAGGAGATCCGCCATATCGTCGGCCTGCAGCTCGATCGTGTGGCCCGCAACGCCGCCAGCCAGGGCGTGACGCTGACCTTCGATCAGACCTTGATCGACCACTTCGCGCAGGAAGGCTACAAGCCCGAGTTCGGCGCGCGTGAACTCAAGCGCCTGATCCGCAGCGAGCTGGAGACGGCACTGGCGCGCGAGATGCTGGGTGGCGGTATCGGCAAGGGCGATCACGCCAGCGCCCGCTGGGACGACAAGGCCGAACGGGTGGTCTTCGAGCGCCAGGAGCCACCCGCGAAGCCGGCTGAGCCTGAAAAGCCCGATGCCGCGAACGTGGCCGAGACGCCGCCGAGCGACGCGAGCAAGCCTGCGCGCAAGAAGAAGTCAGCGGACGGCGAATCTTGAGCGATGGGAGGCTGTCGTGTCCGACCCCAATGGGCTGACATGGGCAGCCACCCTCGTGTCGCTGGCGGTCGCTGTCCCCACAGCGGGGCACGCGGTCATCTACAAGCGTGACCCTCGATCGGCCACGCTGTGGGTACTCTGATCGCCTTGTTGCCGCTGGCCGGTTCGCTGCTGTATGTGCTGTTCGGCATCAACCGTTACCAGCGGCGGGCGCGGCGGCTCTTCCCGGGGGCAGATCCTGCTGTTCGGCAGGATCTCTCGCCCACGATGCCCGAGGCTGTATCGCCGCCACTTGCCGGTCTGGCCCACCTGGTGGGACGCGCCACCGGCCAGTCGCTGACCCGCGGCAACCGCATCGAGCCGCTCGTCGATGGCGAGCAGGCCTACCCGGCCATGCTCGCTGCCATCGAATAGGCGCGGAACAGCGTCGCGCTGGCTTCGTACATCTTCGACGGCCAAGGCATCGGGGCGCAGTTCGTCGATGCGCTGAGCCGGGCTCATCGACAGCGGCAAGATCGACAACGCCAAAGCGGAACTCGCCCGAGCACTGAACACCCTGGTGGTGACCTCGGTCGCCTTTCCTCTGCCCGTGCTACGGGCCGAAGCCGCGATCGCAAAAGCTGAAAAGCTGGCCGAGACCGACAAGCGCGATGCCAAGCAGAACGAGGAGCTCAGCACCTTGCTGTCGTCCGTGCGCACGGAGATTGAGATGGCGCAGATCCTGGGTTATGGCAAGAAGGCGGACTTCAAACCCATCTTCGATCAGGTGAAGTTCATTGAGCAAAAGTCGGCTGGTGGCAAAAGCGGCAAGGGATGGTTCGACGAGTTGAAGACGCGCATCCAAAAGCTGTTTTGAGGTGATGAAGGGGCTGACTGCTCTGTCGGTCAGTCTCGCGATGTTCGCATTCAGCCCCAATAGATTCGCCTATTTTCACTATCTCATACGAGGTATGGCTTTGTTGCACAAAAATTTAAAAGTTAAGACTTCTCATATCTACTCAAATTTAAGTGACAACTCGGGTATGTGGTCTGCCTAAGTCCGTAAATTTATTTAATACTGCCATACGTGCATGAATCTCATTGACTTGGCTTTGAAAATTTCTCGCACTGAGTTTATCCCCTAATAATTTGATGCAATGCATCTTGGTTTCAACCAAACTTCGCCGATGATAGCCTGACCATTTCTTCCAAATAGTTCTTCCTAAACGTTTAACTGTTCGAAGCAACTCATTGCGTTCTAGCGAGCCCATCTTTTTATCTTTCCATGGCTTCGCATTTTTTCTTGGTGGAATCACTGCATGTGCTTGCCGATCCGCAATGACCTGTCGGCACTGTTTGGTATCATAAGCTCCATCGGTATAGACGGAGTCAACTCTCTCATCTTGTGGAATCTGATCGAGTAAATCACCAAGTACCTGTGAATCACTCACATTGTTGGTTGTGAGCTGAACAGCGCGTATTTGTAAGGTTTTAGCATCTATACCAATATGTAATTTACGCCATTGGCGACGATATTCAGGCTGATGTTTTTTACGCTTCCATTCACCCTCACCTAAGAATTTCAGACCTGTAGAGTCAACGATTAGATACAGTCCATCACAACTTTTTTGATAGCTAATCACAATATCAATATGCTGTTGTCGTCTACAAATTGTAGTGTAGTCTGGCGCTATCCAATTTAACCTACAAAGATGGATGAGACTTTGAACAAAGCCAGTGACCATGCGTAAAGACAATCGAAAGAGAGATTTAATCATTAGGCAGCATTGGATAGCTGCGTCGGAGTAAGTTTGATTTCGTCCTTGTTTGCCTTTTGATGGGGCATACCATTGCGTAGCAGGATCAAACCAAATGGCAATATTTCCACGATTAATGAGAGCTCGGTTATATGAAGACCAATTGGTTGTGCGATAAATTTTAGGTGTCGACTTATTCATTTGAAAATTATATTGTGGAATAAGCCTTTAGAGATAGGTTTGTGCAACAAAGCCGAAGCGGCATCGATTGAAGACGCCCAAGTATGGGCGGAGCGATTTCGTCAGGACGTTGCGACGACAGCGGTGGTGTGTGGAGAGGTGTCGATCAGCTATAGCGCCAGCATGGGGGTGGCCCCCCTTGACGTCTGCTTAAACTCTTCCGAGCAGGTGATGCAGCAGGCGGACAGCGCGCTCTACCAGGCAAAAAGACAAGGGCGCAACCAAGTTGTGGGCGCACAAGTATTTCAGAATTGAGAGGAATGGCGATGAAGGAAAGGCAACCGGACCCGATCAAAACATTTCGTGCCCAATGGGCAGTGATGACGTTCTACGAGCGCTTCGAACAGGTGATCGCGCTCGCGCTGTCCGCAATCATTGCCGTGATCATCGTGGTCTCGCTGCTGCAGCTGATCTCGATCGTCTTCAGCCTGCTGGTCATCGATGCGTTCAATCCGCTCGATCACAAGGTCTTCCAGACCGTGTTCGGCATGATCATGACGCTGCTCATCGCCATGGAGTTCAAGCATTCCATCGTGCGGGTGGCCTTGCGCCGCGATAGCATCATCCAGGTCAAGACGGTGATCCTGATCGGGCTGATCGCCCTGGCGCGCAAGTTCGTGATCCTCGACCCGGAGACCAGCCCCGCCAAGATCGCGGCGCTCGCAGGCGCGATGCTGGCCCTCGGGGCGACTTACTGGCTGCTGCGCGAGCGCGCTGACCGGGCCGCCGGGGAAAGCCCAAATGAGCCATCGTGATCGGCGCCACGCGCAGGCTGCCGGCGCGCGGCATCGCTGGCTCAATCGCCTGCAAACCGCGCTGTTGGTGCTGACCCTGCGGCTGTATGGCGCACGCCCTCTGCACCCGAATGAAGCGCCCGATCTTTGGGCTGTGTTGCGCGAACTGGCGGCGCGGGCCGGGTTGCCTGCCGTGCCGGTACCGCACTACGTGCCCAGCGGGGTCGTCAACGCCTTCGCCACCGGTACGAAGCATCACGCGGCCATCGCGCTGACCGACGGTCTGCTGCGTAGCCTCACGCCCCGCGAGTTGACCGGCGTGCTCGGCCACGAAATCGCGCATATTGCGAACGAGGATTTGCGTGTCATGGGCCTGGCCGATTCCATCAGCCGGCTCACCCATCTTCTGGCCTTGTTGGGGCAAATCATGCTCCTCTTCAGCCTGCCGGCCTTGCTGTGGGGCACAGTCGCTATCCAGTGGCCGGCGCTGCTGTTGCTGGCCGTTTCGCCGCAGCTCGCGCTGCTGGCGCAACTGGGTTTGTCGCGGGTGCACGAATTCGACGCCGACCGGCTCACCGCCGAATTGACCGGCGACCCACAGGGATTGGCTTTGGCGCTCGCCAAGATCGAGCGGGAGAGTCGCGCCCGGCTGCTGCCCGGATGGGGCAACCCGGAACCCTCCTGGTTGCGCACGCATCCGGCGACGACAGAGCGCATCCAACGCTTGCGGGAATTGGCTGATTCGATGGCACCGCAACCGCTTCATTCCAGCCCATTTCTGCCGGACATCCCCTTGGCGCCACGCCCACCGCGTTGGCGCGCCAGCGGTGTCTGGCGCTGATTTCAACAAGGAGAATGGCATGACCTACCCCGACCTCAACAGCCGCCCGGCGCCGGACCGATTCATCCGGCGCTGGCTCGTCATCACTGGCTGCATCGCCGCACTCATGCTGCTGTGGCAGTTCTTGCCTGCCATCGAAGCCTGGTTCAGTCCGCGCGAAGCGGCCGAGCGCACGGTGACACCGCGTGGTGATCTGGCGGCAGACGAGCAGACCACCATCCAACTGTTCGAGAAATCGCGCGGGTCGGTGGTTTACATCACCACGGCGCAACTGGTGCGTGACGTCTGGTCGCGCAATGTCTTTTCCGTGCCGCGCGGCACCGGCTCCGGCTTCATCTGGGACGATGCCGGCCACGTGGTGACCAACTTCCACGTCATCCAGGGGGCATCGTCTGCCACGGTCAAACTGGCCGACGGTCGCGATTATCAGGCTGCGCTGGTGGGCGCCAGCCCCGAGCACGACATCGCCGTGCTCAAGATCGGCGTCGGCTTCAAGCGCCCGCCCGCTGTGCCGGTGGGCACCAGTGCCGACCTCAAGGTCGGGCAGAAAGTGTTCGCTATCGGCAATCCCTTCGGATTGGACTGGACGCTCACCACCGGCATCGTCTCGGCGCTCGACCGCACCCTCGACGGCGAAGGGGGCGGGCCTGCCATCGATCACCTGATCCAGACCGACGCCGCTATCAACCCCGGCAACTCCGGCGGCCCGCTGCTCGATTCGGCCGGGCGGCTGATCGGCATCAACACCGCCATCTACAGCCCTTCGGGCGCGTCCGCTGGCATCGGTTTCGCTGTGCCGGTGGATACCGTCATGCGCGTGGTGCCGCAACTCATAAAGACCGGCAAGTACATCCGTCCGGCGCTGGGCATCGAGGTGGATGAGCAGCTCAACGCGCGTCTGCAGGCGCTGACCGGTAGTAAGGGCGTATTCGTATTGCGCGTGACGCCGGGCTCGGTGGCGCACAGGGCCGGGCTCGTCGGCATCGAGGTCACCGCAGGCGGCATCGTGCCCGGCGATCGCGTTATCAGCATCGACGGTATCGCCGTCGACGACGTCACCACATTACAGGCCCGGCTAGACGACAAGAACGTTGGAGATGTTGTGGTCTTGTTAGTGGAGCGGGCCGGCAAGACTCGCGAGATGCTTGTGGAACTACAACCGGGAGTTTGATGGAAAGTGGGTCATGGATCTGCACAGCGAAGCAGTCAAGCGACTTCAGCCTTGCGCCGAACTACGAGCCCTAGCTAGTGCAGTGGGGGGAAGGCTGTTTAGGTTAAATGGATATAAGGGAGTCATTTTTGATTGTGTTTTTAAAAGAAGGTGTTGATTTTTTTGGGTAAGCATTTAGGGCGTCCAAGGGTTGGAGCAGTTGGCACGGATGAGAGAGCTCAATGCTCGCTAGGGATTGGATCTATGTGTTTTTTCTGACTGACTGCTTACGTGTTGGAACGGGCAACATCGGAAAAGGATGAATTTTTATTTTCACCATTTACCGTATTTTTCGAGCCTGGGCGAAAATTAGGATGATACTTTAGCGCGGCTTTGTTGCACAAAGATTTGAAATGCAAAGCGCCCCTAATTGAGCCAAATTTAAGGCGTAACTTGGGTAAGTGGTCGACCTAATTCC
>NZ_JAMXXO010000037.1:0-8589 GCF_024129115.1 Acinetobacter lwoffii | reverse complement strand
ATACGAGCATTGCGTTCAGTAGTTACTTCTTGATCTGTATAAGTATTGGCTGAAGATAAAGTTGCTACATCACCAGCGATACGAGCATTGCGTTCAGTAGTTACTTCTTGATCTGTATAAGCATTTGCTTGTGTAGAAATAGTACTACTTAGGTTATTAAGTTGAGATACATTAACGGCATCAGTTGCATTAACACCATTAGCTACTCCAGATAAAGTAATAGGACCGTTACTTGAATTGCTTAAGGAAACACCACTATCGCTAACTGTTAGTTGATTACCATTACCTGTAGTTATTTGTGTAGCAAGCTTACCAGATGTAAAAGTTGCTATTTGTGAATTTGTACCGTTATAAACAGTAAAGTCACCTATACTCCCGTCATCTGTATTTACATTTACAGATACATGGTTTGTATCACTGCCTAATGAAATATCAGCGTGAGCAAGTGGAGTACTGATCGCTATTGCAATTATAGATAATTTAAAACCTTTTAACATTTTGCAGCGCATCCTTAATTTAAGAGATTTTTTTAACTTTGATAATGATAATAAAGTCACAAAATTTAAACAAAATAAAACTTTTTTTTCAATATACATATTATAAATATGAGAAGTATTTCATATAAAATTTAGATTTTACAAATTTTATCTCAAAAGTTGTGTTAAGTGATTTAGCTTACTTTGGAGTTCTATTTTTAAAAGATATGCATGAAACTGTTCATTTTATTGACATAATCTTGCTAGATAAATTGGGTAATTTATATGAAAAGCACCTTAATGAACGTGTACTAAATTGTACAAATCTGGCCACTTCTTATCCAAAGAATTGTCTGCAGAAATTGGCGATTGTTTAGGTTATCTTTTTTTATTTTATCTTAAATTAACATAATACACCTTATACGAAATGCTATTTTTATTTCATATAAATCATAGTCTTATCGTGTAGTAAAAAGCCCAGGCACACCGTTCTGGGCTTTTTTAGCACTTTAACCTGTTCCACGCCTACTATTTAACCAATGTTCCACGGGTTTGTTCATCTGAATTAAACAATAATCGTTAATCATAGGGTCTAAAAAACCGACTCCAAAAGCCCCTTTTCTTAGGTTCAGGTTCTACATGTTCAGGGATCGGAATCCGTTTAGGTTCGGTAGTAGTCAATCCGTCATGTTTCGTATCATCGGTGCTCGGTTCTGGCTGTACCTGAGCTGCATTCGCTTGCGACTGTTCTTGATCGGTAAACGTAGTCATATTGGCTTTTGGAGCTTCCAGTAAGCGCTGCATAGCTTCAATCTGTTCTTGATAAAACGATTCACGTTCTAATGATTGATTTTCTCTCTGCACTGCCTGATTTAACTGTTTTTCCAGTATGTCAACTTGACGTTTTAGTAAGTCAACTTCTGTCAAGTTTTGACTGTTAGTTGATTGACTCTGGTTGACAGTAGAGTTGTTCTTTTGAGGTTCTCCAAACACTCTCAAAGCTTCTGCAAAGTCAATTAAACCATCAGATCCTTTTGATAAATTCCCTTTTTTTATATGAGCATAGACAGCCTGTCTAGAATATCCATATAGTTTTGCTAGTTCTGAAACTGACAGTTTTTTCATTATGTAAACCAGTTTTCAAATTGTGTTAATAGTTGACTGTTAACTTTACTATGTCAATTGACATCATTTATTGAAAGCCAACTTTTCGAAGTAATGGCATAAGTTCTTTTAATTTACTTGGTTCTTGTAGCATAGTTACAATCCGCGCAGCAAACTGTTCATAGCTTTCAGTACCTTGTGAAAGTTTAGCCATCTCAGGAAGTTCTGATAATTTACTAGCAAACAAATAGCGTTGTGCATCTGTTAAATTGATTTTTATCTCTTTGTCATGGCCAATATTATTGGTTGTATTCGTTACTGGCTTCTTCTGTTTAAAGCTAAATGAAAAGCCTGTAATAGATCTGCCTGTTTTATGTTGTTCAACGTTGACAATAATATCGGTATGTTCATTTACTTGTTTTAATGCAATGTCCAAAACATATTTCTTAAAATCGTACATTCTTTTATATTCAGTCTCGAGTACACCTATTTTTTGTCTGAAATCGTAGATATTTATAAGAGGCGTTTTTCCAGTGCTACGCCATGCAATCAATATTTCATATAAACGAACAGCATAAGCACTCGTTAAATTACTTATTTGTTGTATCTCATACTTCGTAAATTGCTCTTCTAGCCTAGTAATTAAAGGCACAATAGCGGGAGCAAAAATAAGTCTAACAACAGCCTCATTATCAATATAAGCAACCTCGCTTACCCATCTTGACTTGTGATTAATAACATTACCTTTTTCACTAAGACTCTGATAACTGAATTGTCTTGCAAATAGGTCATCACAAGCATCTTTTAATGCCTGATAAGCAGTATTTCGATGTACACCAAATTGATTGATATAACTTTCAGCATGAACTGTTAATGGATCATTAGCATTTATCCCTTTACCTGATTCTCTGGCTTCAACGATAGCTAAAAGAATTAATCGTTGTTCTACTAGATCAAGGTTATAACTAGCATTAATTAAAGCGTTATCTTTGACAATTAGTTCTGTTTTCATATGAAAAAGTTATATTTTTAAGTCAATAAGACGAGGCTATATTATTAACTCGCTTAATGCAAGGTAAACCTCGTTTTAATGCAAGGTAAACCTCGTTTTAATGCAAGGTAAACCTCGTTTTAATGCAAGGTAAACCTCGTTTTATAATCTCTAAAATCCTTACAAATTAAGACCTTTAGCGCATCTAAAAGCATTTAAAATCTTTAAAAATAATTAAAAGCCCAAACCATGAAAAATTGCCCTTGGTTTTCGCTACGCTCAAACTCTATTGAATCTCGCTTTCGCTCGATTCGTGGGGCAATTTTTTAGTTAATATTTTCGTGACTTTGAAAAAAAAGCAAATACAACTCGGAATTCGCTTCGCTCATAAAACTTTTTATTCGAGCTTCGCTCGATACATTGGCATAAATCCCGAATCGCTTTGCTCTATTTTTCCTATCTAGGAGCCAATACAGCATTGTAATCAGAGAAAAGACTTCTAGAATTTTAATTATGGGACGTCACTCGTAGACACTCGTTCGATTCTTGAAAGATAAATATAAAAACATAATCTAATTTGCTCTCATTTGCGATTTTTAGCCCCTGTTTACCAGTTTGTAAGGAGTGAGGGTGCTTTATATCTAAATAAGCCTTAAAACGCATTTAAAAGCGATTTTTAATCATGTTTAAAAAACTTGGTTTTAGTTTTGGGCTTTTTTCATTTTTGATCAGCAGATCGGAATGCACGCTTACGCGTTTCTCGGAGAAACTTAAATTAGATATCTTTAAATTGTCCTGATTGGACCAGTCTTTAATTTATTTATCTCTTCTGGAACATCATTTAAAAAATTAGTCATGACAAAAAAAATAGAGATAAAGCAAAGGAGGATTTTCTAGGGCAGGATAGGCAGCAGCCGTTAAATAGAGTTATTTGTGGCACAAAATTTAGTTGTGACGAAAAGAGAGCGGAGTGAGATTTCGTAAGTATACCGAGAGGAAGTTTGGCTATTTACAACCTAAAAAATATTATGGTTTCGTCTTTTTTATTAAAAAAATAACAATAAAATCAGTATTTTATATTAAAATGCCCTAAAATACGCATTATAGGGCATTTTAATATTTTTGTATATATATCAAAAGCTTATTTACATTAAAATAAAGTGATTTAACTAATGAGAATGAAAAAATAGGAGAAATTTTTATTGGTGAGAATATAGACACTTTAAATGGGTTCTAACAACCATACTTCGCATAAGAGATTTTATGTTAAATAACAATGGAATTTATGATGTAATATTTTGATAAATAATTAAAATTTCTGTTAAAATTTTTTTATTTCAGAATGTAAATAAAGTGATTGATTTCATTATAGTTCCTATTTTTATTCTTTGTTTAATCATTACATGTATGATTATTAATAAATTTTCCTTCAATGCTACAAATTTTGATTCCTTAGTACGTAATTCCCCTTTGGATGGATTACGTGGCATATTGGCATTGAGTGTATTAGTTCATCATTTTTACATAACATATTTTTGGAAAACTACGGGTCTCTGGAAAAGACCAGAAAGTGACTTATTAAATAATTTTGGTGCTATAGCTGTATCATTCTTTTTTTTAATTACTGGATATTTATTTATAAGTAAAATACAAAAAGAAAAAATTAATTGGAAACAATTATATATTTCAAGAATAAGAAGAATAGTTCCTCTTTATTTATTTGTTGTTATTATAATATTTTCTATAACTCTAATTTATATAGATGTTCCTTACAGCATAGTAGAATTATTTAATTGGATGGGTAGATGGATTTTATTTAGAGGTGGTGACTTAGAAGGATTTCCAACAGGTATAATTATAGCAGGCGTTAACTGGACACTTACTTATGAGTGGGCTTTTTATCTATTATTACCATTACTGCATGCTATTTTTCATCGAAAATTCAATAATAAAAAAGTGTTATTTTTTTCAATTTTAATATTTTTTTTCATGGTTTATAAAACATCTAAGAGTATATACCTATTATTTTTACTTTCTTACCCTGCTATTTATTATAAGAATGAAATTAATATATTTTTTAATAAAAATAAAAATAAATTATCATTGTTTTTATCATTATTATTAATTTATTGTGCTTTTTTTACAACAGCATATTCTCTTCAGCAAAAAATTATCTTAGGAGTAATATTTTGTTTTATGGCCAATGGATTCAGTTTTTTTGGAGTTCTCAATATAAGAAGTATGAAAATATTGGGGGATATTAGTTATAGTACATATCTTATACATGGTTTAATTTTATACATTTTATTCACTATCCTAAATATATTCAACTTTAACAATAGCTTATATCTATATTATATGTATTTCCCATTAGTGTTTTTGATTGTAGTTTTAGTTTCATTTGCAACTTATATCTTTATAGAAAAACCATTTTTACATCGTAAGATTATTAATAAAAGCTAAAATTAACATAATACACCTTATACGAAATTCTTGATATTTCTCTTTAAATATCAGTATATTAAATTAAGCCGCTCTGGACATTAGGGCACCAGAGCGGCTTTTTATTGATTATTCATGTTCCACGCTCAATAAATAAACAACGTTCCACGGTTTTGTGTAGCCCAGGTTAACCATAAGGCAGGAAAAAACGGCTCAGAAAGCCCCTTTTTTTTGGCTCAGGTTCAACATGTTCTAGTACAGGAATACGTTTGTTCTCTGGAGTAGTCAATTCGTCCTCTTTAACCTGTTTTAACTGAATATTTGTTGCTATATCAGTTGGGTTCGGCGAAGTATTACTTTCAATATTATCTTTATTAGGTTCAATACTAGCTTTAGGTGGCTTCATTTCAATTAGTGTAAGAAGCGTATCGATACGAGCATTAGCTTTAGTCTCTCTATCTTCTGCCTTTTCTAATTGTTTCTTCAAAAAGTCGATCTGATTTTTTAGCTCTACTACCGTTTTATCAGTGTATTCGGGTGTATCGAGGTTCCGTATTGGAGGTGTATCAATACGTTTTGACTGTTTTCCCGAAAACGGTTCACCATATACGCGCAATAATTCGGAAAAGTCTATAAAGCCATCATGATCACGGCTTAATACCCCATTTTTTATATCTTTATAAAGTGTAGCTCTAGATTTTTTATACAGTGTGGCAGCATCACTAACACTGTATTTTGTACTTGTTTTCATAGTGTATTACTGTGTATTTACGATACGTATTGAAGAATACAATAAGTGCATTCTTCAATACACTCAAGGTTTGAAGCCTAAGTTTCTTAAGTAGGGTAAAAAATGTTTCTGTTGTTTTGGATCTCTAAGTTTTTCCTTAATTTTTGAAGCTAATATTTCATAGCTCTCACCCTCAAGGGCTAAATGAGAAAGCTCATGTAGGCGTGAAAGTTGATTACCAAACATATTGATTTGAGCATCTGTTAGCTTATAAAACTCTTTTGGTATATCTGAATTTTGGTGACTAAGACTTTTAGCTTTTTCTTTAAAACAAAAAATTATGTGAGTAACTTTACGCCCTGTCTTTTTCTGCTCATAGGTCACACGTAAAGGACTATATTCATTTATTTGATCGACAGCAGTATCAATTACTCTTTTTTTGAAATCAGCAAATAATGGGTATTTTTTACCAAGTTCCAGCATTGTTCTTAGATTATCAACAGAAATTTCACGCTTACCTATTTGTCGATATTGCACCAGTAATTCATAAATACGGATACCGTACCCACTATTGATGCCTGCTATGTCAGATAGAGCATATTTAGTAAATTCTCTACTTAAGTTAGATATAAAGGGCAAAATTGGTTTTGAAAAGCGAATGCCAATCACACTTTGACTATCTAAAAACTGGATCTCTTGTACCCATCTCATTTTAATAGACTTATCATCAACAGTAAGGTTAATGGATCTTTCATAAAGTCTATTAATTCCTTCTTTCAGATCCCTATAAGCTGTTTTCTCGTGTACCCCTAAGAGCTGTAATTCATTAACGCTGACTGGGTATAACTCATCATCTGTTATGGGCTGACTCTTTGGAATACGTGAAATGGCTGCTAAGACAATACGTTGCTCTATAGCACTTAATTGATATGAAGCTTCTATAACTTGATTTGATTTTACAACTTGATTCTTATCCAAAATAAAACCATTTATTTTTTAATATATGACAAATATATACTTGTCATAGTTGGTAGTCAATCCGTCATAGTTAAGTAGTCAATCCGTCATAGTTAGTAGTCAATCCGTCATAGTTAGTAGTCAATCCGTCATATTTAAACTCTGAAACTCTTGCTATATAAGGGATACAGAGGTCTGAAAAGATTTAAAATATTTAAAAATAATTAAAAAGGAGATTTGAAAAATTGCCCTTGGTTTTCGCTACGCTCAAACTCTATTGAATCTCGCTTTCGCTCGATTCGTGGGGCAATTTTTTAGTTAATATTTTCGTGACTTTGAAAAAAAAGCAAATACAACTCGGAATTCGCTTCGCTCATAAAACTTTTTATTCGAGCTTCGCTCGATACATTGGCATAAATCCCGAATCGCTTTGCTCTATTTTTCCTATCTAGGAGCCAATACAGCATTGTAATCAGAGAAAAGACTTCTAGAATTTTAATTATGGGACGTCACTCGTAGACACTCGTTCGATTCTTGAAAGATAAATATAAAAACATAATCTAATTTGCTCTCATTTGCGATTTTTAGCCCCTGTTTACCAGTTTGTAAGGAGTGAGGGTGCTTTATATCTAAATAAGCCTTAAAACGCATTTAAAAGCGATTTTTAATCATGTTTAAAAAACTTGGTTTTAGTTTTGGGCTTTTTTCATTTTTGATCAGCAGATCGGAATGCACGCTTACGCGTTTCTCGGAGAAACTTAAATTAGATATCTTTAAATTGTCCTGATTGGACCAGTCTTTAATTTATTTATCTCTTCTGGAACATCATTTAAAAAATTAGTCATGACAAAAAAAATAGAGATAAAGCAAAGGAGGATTTTCTAGGGCAGGATAGGCAGCAGCCGTTAAATAGAGTTATTTGTGGCACAAAATTTAGTTGTGACGAAAAGAGAGCGGAGTGAGATTTCGTAAGTATACCGAGAGGAAGTTTGGCTATTTACAACCTAAAAAATATTATGGTTTCGTCTTTTTTATTAAAAAAATAACAATAAAATCAGTATTTTATATTAAAATGCCCTAAAATACGCATTATAGGGCATTTTAATATTTTTGTATATATATCAAAAGCTTATTTACATTAAAATAAAGTGATTTAACTAATGAGAATGAAAAAATAGGAGAAATTTTTATTGGTGAGAATATAGACACTTTAAATGGGTTCTAACATTGAGCTTTTGGAAAGGGTGCATTATGTTAAGTTTAAATAAATCACGTCGGTCTATGCATTCTATTAACGTTTTGACTAAAAAAGCACTCTTAAAGTTAAACTTAAGAAAGTCCAATTTTAAGAGTGCTGATAAAAATCATCACTTTGTGAAAATGAGTTCCAGTAATTTTATAAATATTAAACTACTATACGATTAAATTTCTTACTTCCATTGGAAACCAAAAGATATACCACCACCAAAGTTACCGCGGCTGTTACCTGTTCCAGCAGCCTTATATACCCATTTATTGTTTTCAGTTACTCCACTGACTCCAACTGCATATCCTTGTTCTTTTTCCCACTGACCAACACTAAAGCTAACCATGCTATAACCAGCATTAGTCGGTTGAGGTAAAGAAGCTATTGCTATACTTGATGCTACTGCTGCTTGATATTTAGTTTCTAGATTGTTAAAACGTTGATCTGTATAATTATTTGCTGAAGATAAAGTTGCTACATCACCAGCAATACGAGCATTACGTTCAGTAGTTACTTCTTGATCTGTATAAGTATTGGCTGAAGATAAAGTTGCTGCATCACCAGCGATACGAGCATTGCGTTCAGTAGTTACTTCTTGATCTGTATAAGTATTGGCTGAAGATAAAGTTGCTACATCACCAGC
>NZ_JAMXXO010000036.1:0-9684 GCF_024129115.1 Acinetobacter lwoffii | reverse complement strand
TATAAAGATAGGTTTAAGGGGTTATAAAGATAGGTTTAAGGGGTTATAAAGATAGGTTTAAGGGGTATTTGAATAGTTAAATTATTGACTATTTAAATTAGGCGGTATATAACCTAGTTAGATTAATAAGTAACCTTGGAATTATGACAAATACCAATAAGTTAGTTGTAAAGGATAATGCTCTTATTGATGCCTCTTTCAATTTATCCCTAATAGAGCAACGGATTATGCTTCTAGCAATAGTTGAAGCTAGAGAATCAAACAATCTTTCCCCAGATACCCCGATAGAAATATCTGTGAGCGACTATATCCATCAATTTAAAGTGGATAGCAATAATGCTTATGCCCTACTTAAAGATGCTTCTAAAACGTTAAAGCGAAGAGAGTTTAGCTATTTAGATAGGTATAAGGGCATAGAAGCACTTTCAACGGCTAATTGGGTTAATAAAGTGACCTATGTTGATAAGAGCGGTTTGATTGTTTTATATCTTAGTCATGAAGTAATTAGCTTAATTAGTAAATTAAGTGAACAATTCACCAAATACTATATCGAGCAAGTTTCTGACTTTAAAAGCAAATATAGTATTCGATTATATGAACTTATTATTAAGTGGTTAAGCGTTGCTAAGACTGAAAAATACAGTATCAATGATTTAAGATCAAAGCTTGGACTTGGTGTTGAAGAGTATTCAACTATGTCTAATTTCAAGTCTAATGTATTAGACAAAGCAATTAGTGAAATCAACAAACATACTGATATAACTGTAGATTATCAGCAATTTAAGAAAGGAAGAGTGATTACTGATATCCAGTTCTCTATTAAGTCTAAAGCTCGACCATCTAAACAAACTAACACTATCAAGCAATCTTTTTATCAAATGAATGATGCACAGATTAACTTATTTGGAAATCAGCTATCTCGTCTACATGAACTGTCTCATTTAGCAAATCAAGGTGAAAGCTATGAAGAATTAGCGATTAAAATTAAAGATATGCTCAGAGATCCAACACAGCAAAAACAACTTCTTCCACATCTTAAAAATCTAGGTTTTAAGGCTTAAGTACATTACAGTTCATGTAATGAGGGACTAAAACATAATTAAAGAACTATGCCTAAATTTACTGTTGCAGAATTAGCTAAAAAATATGGAATTGCCCGTACATCAATTTATGATCGTATGAAGAACGGTTCTATCAGTTATGAAATTGATGCGAAGAATCGAAAAGTGATTGATTTTAGTGAAATGCAACGTGTTTACGGTACGCCTAACAGTCAGGCTGACAGTAAGCCTGATAGTAAGGAAAACGACAACACTACAGTTGAACTGTACAAACAATTAATTGAAGAGTTACGGCACGATAAGTCAGTTGCCGAAGAGCGTGAAAGACGTATGTATAAGGAGATTGAGCAACTTAAAGATAAGATTGACAATCTAACCTTAGCACTTGGTTATACACCTAAAAATATTCAGCCTGACAGTAAGCCTGACAGTACAAATGAACAAGTTCGTACAACTACAGACTTACAAGAAACTGTACAGTCATCACAAGTTATGCCAATAGAAGATAAGCCTATTCAGCAAACAACTACTGCTATGCCACAACCTAAAAAACGTGGCTTATTTGGCCGTGTGCTGAATGCTGTTTTTGATAATGACTAAGGGAGAGAGATCATGCCGAAACTGAAGGACATTGCCTTGGGAATTATTGTGGCCCCGCTGCTGATCTCGATCATGCTGATTGCATCGTACCAGGATAAAAAGGCACTCAAAAAAGAGCTGGATGAACGCCAAAAAGAAAAAGACCAGGCATCCTGATTATTCAATTGACCTAATCAAAGTCGTGAAACATTGCTTAAATAATAGGCGTGGAACGTGAAAAATCATAAAAAAAGCCCGAACAGTGATGCTCGGGCTATAAACTTTGAAATAAGTATATGAATTTCAAGATAAATTATAACACGTTTCGTATAAGGTGTATTATGTTAATTTTAGAAATTCTACAAATAATTGCACTATCTAATAAAAAGTTTAGGAAACTAAAATGATCAAATTTACGGATGACGATATTTTAAGAATAGATGAACATTTTGCTCAGGAAGGTATACCATTTCATGCACGACCGTTCCATGCAGCCAATAAAATTCTTGGTACAAGGTTTTCTATAGGTTTTGGTCAAGATCCTTTATTTGATGAAATTGTACATACCTATGAACGATTGATTCCTGAAGTAAAATTCACTTGGTCAGGTATGGGCACTGGTCTAGTTGCATCCCTTGATCGCGTTAAGAAAGTGACTGTTGGTATTGCTTTCGGTACTGTAAATCTTAAAATTTATAAAGGCTTAGGATTTTCAACTGAAACAGAATGGTTTGATTGGTGCCGTAAAGACTACAAAATAGCTGCAAAATCAGCTTTTGCTTTTGCAGACATGCACGACCTTGTCTACGGTATAAATGAAAATATAACAAAAGAAAATAACAGTTTAATCTTTTGGGGGCTTGCGGCTGAACAAATGAAATTAGTTTCAGAAAGTCTTTCCCAATCTGGTTCAATTAGTAGTTCTGTACTTCAACCTATCTGTTTAACTGCTGAATTATCTATGAAAGGTACTCTCTTACATCTTGGGATACCAGAAAGAGACTTAAGAAATCCGAAACTATTTGGCCATAATCTTTTTAAACTGGGGGAGAAAATGGTCCAAGTAGAAAGTCACAAAGACGATCAACTCCTGCTAGGTATGCTAAATAAATTTCCAAATTATGTGGAGGATCGCTATCGTGAAACACAATTGACCAGATTGGAGGTTATCTCTATAGCTTTAAGTGCTCAATTTATAGCTGCCTCTGCTGTACGACGAGTTTCTGGAAGAGATCTTAGTAGTCAAATTGAAAACTCAGAAGTAGGCTTACGTAGTAACTATTTTCCTTAAAGCATTAGAAAGAAATTCCTAAAAATGAGTGGTCAATAACCTCCATTTAACATAATGGCGGTTATACGAAGTACACTTGTATATTAATCTAAATATCAATGACTTAAAAAATTAACTAAAAGCCAAAAAACAAGAAAAAGTCGACTTTAAAACAAGTCGGATTTTTTATGATCGTTTTTGATAGTTCTTGCCAATAATTTTGTTTAAAAAGTAATCAATTTTGAGATTTTTCAAATTTTATCAATGCCTCAATGTCCAAAATTATCCACATTTTTTGTGGATAAAATTTAGGCTATTTTGTACGTTTTGGCTCACATCAATCTCGGCTCTTTGCTGCTATCCGGAATACTGGAATTTTACTATTATGAACTCATCGGGAACAGGAAGTTCCATATAAGAATAACAATAGATAAGCACAAGGACTGTAAGGTAGGACAGGAGTTATACCGAGCGAACCAATACGAAAAACCCCGGCAGGATGCCGGGGTTTTTTATTGCTTAGAATATCTATAACTGGGTATTGATCTGATAGCGTGTATTACGTCCACCACCTTCTAATTTAACGATACATTCTTTCTCAAGTAAGTCTGATAAGTGGCGAGTAGCCGTTGCCTTACTGACTTTAGCAACCTTTTGATATTGCGAAGCACTAATACCATGTTCAAAGCCATTTTCGCCACCGTCTAATAAACGATTTAGAACTTTACGTTGTTCTTCACCCAGGGCTAAATTTGAATATTTATGCCAAAATTGACTTTTAAACAATGTTCGACTGATCTGCGCTAAGGTTTTTTCAAGGCTTTCATTCAACGTGTCTAGAAACCAAATCAGCCAATCTGTGATATCAGAATCATTTTTTTGAGTTTGTTCTAATATCTCATAGTAACTTTTACGTTTATTTAATATCGCAGTAGACATTGCATACAAACGGATACTTTGCTCATCCATTTGAGCTAGAGCAAGGTCTGTAAGTGTACGTGTAATACGGCCATTACCATCATCAAAAGGATGTAGGGTAACAAACCATAAATGGGTAATGCCTGCACGTAACAGAGGATCAAGCAATGAATCATTCAGACTCTGATTAAACCACGCTATGAAGGTATGTAAGCGTTCTTCTAAGCCTTCTCTTGGCGGTGCTTCAAAATGTACTTTAGGGTAATCCAATCGACCTGAAACGACCTGCATAGGCTCTGATCCCCTCAGTTGACCAATGCGTAAACGTTGCATTGTCCAGTCGGGGTCATTGAAAAGCCAACGATGCCATTGCATGAGGCGCTCAACAGTCAGTGGTTGCTTAACATCGTTCAGCGCATCCAGCATGATATTGGCTAAACCTTCTGATCGATCTGAGCTTGGATAAGGCTGTTCAAGAGTGACACCCAAGCGTTGGGCTAAAGATGATCGCAATGAAAAAACATTGAGGGTTTCATTTTCAATTGCTGATGAAGCAACGAGATTGGCAAGTAGAGTATCTAGAGTGAATTGTTCTTTCTCTAAATCATGCTGACTTTGTCCAAGAAGAATTCCTATTTTTTGATGTATCTGTCTGGTTTTAGGTAAGATAGTTGAATCTTGCCATGTGAAATTTGTCCAGTTTTCTGCTTGCCAAATCCATTTCTGCATTTTCAATCTCTCTCATCTAAAATCTAAGATGAGTTAAATATAGCACAAATTCGACTCATATTTTGAGCCGAATATGTACTGTTAATTAGCTCATTATTTATCGAGAACAGTTCTATTTTGGAGTTACATAGTAGTTTTTACGCGGAATTCCTAACGTATTCATCTTTTGTCTTATATCTTTATTTTTACCAATAGGTAAAATATATTTATAACCTACATCGAAAAGTAGGTAATTAAGAAAAAAATTACAGCGTTTTATAAGCCTTATAGTAACGGGAGAGACTATAGGGCTTTTTATTTATCTTAATATTCATATATCTATGATGAAGCCATGATGATCTGCGATATAAAAAACCGGCTTAAGAATAGACCGGTCTTTTATGATATTTGCTAAAATACTCTTTTGAAATATAAAAAAACTAAGCGTGTATAGCACTGGGTCTAGGTGTTTTTTGGGCTTAGTTATTAGCGTTATTTAAATAAGTATAAGTCAATTTTTACCTAATGGATTTTCTTTTCAACTAGTTCCAATTTGTTTAATGCTTGCGCTTTTTTATGATCATTATTAATCTTTACAACTAGAGCTAAAATAAAAACCATCACTATAAAAACAAGGAAAATCAAATGCTTTTTCATCATTAATTCCGTCTTTTGATCTTTAAGAATGCCTTGCTCCTTTGTAAATAGATATGACATAAGGGAAGCACTGATACAAGCCTTTTTAAATGACTTTAGCAACTCGATAGACAGTTGCAACTCCACAATTCACTGCTTTGGCAATTTCTTCCTTAGTCATATTGCCAGATGCTAGCAATTCTTTTATTCGTTTGTGCTTAGCCTCATTGGCTTTCTTACCTGTTGGCTTGTAACCCGAACGTTCTAGGCCCTGCTTAATACGTTCTATACGTTTCTCATTGTCTAGACGGGCCATTGTTGCCAGAAGATCAATCAACATATTGTTGATGAGTTCCAAGATTGAATGAGTAATGCTGTCACTGGTTTGAATCATTTGGTAGGTAGTAGGAAGATCTGCTACGACTAAACGAAGTCCCTTCTCCTGGATCCTGCGCTTCAGCTCTTGAAAATCCTGTTGGGTTAGGCGTGATAATCGGTCAATACTTTCAACCAACAAGGTGTCACCTTGATTTGCTTGTGACAGTAGCTTATTCAATTCAGGTCGGTCTAACTTCGTACCACTATAGTTTTCCACGTACACAATGGTTTCGCCCAAATTCAAGTTTTGGTTTAGATCCTGAAGAATCTGCAAAGCCCTTTCTGCATCTTGATCTTTAGTTGAAGCTCGTAGATAAATACGTGTATTCATTTTTTATCATTTAATCTTAATTCTATTAGATTAATGATAACACTATCATTTAATTATTGAATTAAGTTTAATGATAGATATTTTATGTTATTTGGCTCGTTATCATTCAGCTATACTCTTTTGATAGAAAAAGCATGACTGAAAGCCATGCTTTGGGAGTTCGTATAATACGTATCATATTAATTTTGGAAAAATTAGATATTGATTGGGAGTGACTAAAGCTGTAGAGTTTCTTTTTAAGTGAGTCCCCAAAATGAAATTCCAATTTATATTTGAAAACTTTAAAGCTTTACCAAATGGAACAGATGCTTTCAAGCAGTTAAAAATTTTATGTGAGCAAGAAATTGGCAACAATAATAATTTAGATAATTCGGCCTTATTTCTTATTTATGGGTTTGCGAAGAACTACGTCTTATTGTACGAAGATCAAGAAGTTACTCCTGAATTTGCAAAAAAAGCAAAAAGCCAATTAATTGATTATATGTCTGAACTTAATATTGCTCTAATCAGTCAAGATTCTAATCTTATATTAGAAACTCTTAATAATATTTCAAAAAAATATTTTAAAAGTTCAAGAATATTTTAAATCTTAATAATCAATGAACAAGCTATCATTACAGGGGTTTTTGATTCCCCTTTTTGTCTCATTCTTTATGAGTGGCATTAACGCTATTCTAGGAGCTTTAAATGAAGATAAATTTTTATTATCAATTGTTTTTTCACAATGGATGATTAATTGGATTATTGCTTATCCATGTCTTTTGTTTCTTGTTCCTTTCTCAAAAAAGATCGTTTTAAAGCTTTTTTATCCTCAGTTGAAATAATGAATGTTATATGAAACGAGGACAATAGACCGTCGTTTTTCACTTTGCATAAGATATTCTACGTTAAGTAGCGGCTAAAAATGCCCTTGATCAAGGGCATTTCGTATAACGTGTATTATGTTAATTTTAGAAAAATTTAATAAATGCATATATTTATATTAGTATTAAATTTCTATATCTTTCAATTTTTCCCTTATGAATAAAATATTTTTATTAACTTCCATCCTCATTTTTACAGGATGTTCAAGCATTGATGTATCTAAGAAGTCAGAAAATAATGATTGGATTAAATTAGATAAAATGAGTCCAGCTTATGATTTCTATATTTCTAAGAAAAGTTTTCAAGTTATATCTGCTTCACCTAAGATTATTAAAGTTACTGGTAAAATGGAAAATACTTCAAGAATTAATACAATGTTACTAGATAGAGGTAATTACGTACTAGGTACAGATGAAATTGATTGCGATCAAAAAATGACAAAAACTATTACTGCTGCAACTTATAAAAGTGATGGAACTCTACTTGTAAAACAAGATATGACTGATTCAGTATTCAAAAAAGTAACACCTGACTCTACAGGAGAAGAAATTATGAAAATAGCATGCACATTATAAACTTGCCCCCTATTTAACATAATGGCGGTTATACGAAATTGAAAAATCCTAGACTCAGATCTAGGGTTTAAATTTAAAAAAACACATAAAAATTAATAATATGGTATCAATATTGTCCCATTGTAATTTGTTTCAATTCTAATGAATTATCAAACTCAAAATGTAAATAATTATCAAATATTTTGTATTTAAGCCAACTGTTACTTTCTCTTTCGGGGGTTCCAAATAAATTAGCTACAGATTGCATCGTACTTTTGTGATTAACACCTGTGATCAGATTTTCTAAAAACGGGTATGGGTAATATTCTTCATTCTCTTTAACGTAGATGAAAATGGTATCTAGTATCTGATGTTCATTAAACCTGAACGTAATACCTCTCTTAAAAAATTGCCAATAGGATAGCTTTTCTCCACCAAAATTAGTCTCTAATGAGTCAAACTCACTTGCAACGAGAATAACTGCTTTCAAAATATCTGAACTTGACTCTTTAGTTCCAAGACAAGATAAAAAAACCTCTGCATCACCTGAAAAATTCACTTACGACATACCTAAATTAAAATTTTCTTTATTCTTTGGTTTTATCATATTAAAAATGAAATCTCTGATTCAAAGTTAAAATTTTCAAAAGCTGTATCCATTTAACATAAAATCTCATATACGAAATTCATCAGGCTACCGCCACTATACAAGGCATCACACCTATACACTTTTTTAGATTGGCTACTTGAATACAGCTCTGAAGGGACAGCTGGCTAACGCCCCTATACAAGGGGACATACTTTACACTTTTTTAAAACTTGATCTCTGACCTAACTTTAGAAATGAATAGATCAATTGAATTTTGGTTCCTGGAAAAATCCAGCAACAGCCCGTTTACTTTAGATCGGATCTCTTTCGGATCAGTCAATTCTCCGTTCATTAAGTTTTTCAGTAGTCCTCCCACTTTATTCATATCTGCTTTTAGGCCACGGATCTCTTGGATTGTTTTTATATCAGTCAGACTTTTAGGTTGATAATTCAATCCTAAATCACGCAAATATTGAGAAGCTGATAAATTTCCCTGAGCAGCATTTTCTTCAATTTGCTTTTTCTCAGCTTCAGTTACCACAACTTGAATTACTTTTTGGCGTATCCGTTTCGGCTTTTTCTGTTCAGTCATTTTTTTGATTTCCAGTACATTTTGGCTATGCCAAAAGCTCCGCAGGACAAGATGCCACGTTGAGCTGAAAGCGAATAAGTCGGGTAATTTATATAACCAAGGCTTGCCATGTTATATAACATTACACATCTTGCCAATATCACTGAAAGTTCAATTGCACATAAACGCATATAATTGCACATCAAAATGAATAAAAACTATTTAAAAGCTTATAGTTGCATATAATTTCATATAAAATCGTATAAAAGCTCTTAATTGCATATAGTTGCACATAATTGCGTAAATCAAAGAAAGAGGAAGTCATTATGGTCACCAGACATGGCGCTAAGAAATTCATCATCTCTGTATTGCCAGAAATAGAAAAACGGCTGGAAGCTGGTTATACAATTAAGGAAGTCCATGCTGATTTACCTGAGCTAGCGAACAATATTTCTTACAGTTCAGTTTTACGAAATTTGAGTAAAATGGGAATCAGTGAAAAAAAGCCACATTCAAATAAAATAGAAAAATCAGTGAACCTGGATACTGCTTCTAGTTCTAGCCAAAAAATAACGAATGCTCAAAGAAATCTTGAAAATCTACAGAAGCGACCTGAGAAATTTAAATTTGATCATGGAACAAATGATAAGGAATTAATCTGAATCCTCTTTAAATATAGCTCTAAATGTTGTCTGTTTGCGATTTAAGCTCAAATTCACAGTGAAAGGTACAGAACGAGTGTCTACGAGTGAAATCGCTGAAATTCGCGCTTAGACTCTCTGAAAAACAATCTTTTAGATATTGGAATCTAAAAAATTTTTAATTACATATAAAAATTCGATTCTAGATCGAGTGAAGCGAGCAAAAAAGCTCTATGAGCGAAGCGAATCCATTTGTTCTTATTCTTTTGACTTTGCTTTTATCAATATTTAAATCATTTCCAGGATTCAGCTAAAAATTGCCCCGAAGAATCGAGCGAAAGCGAGATTCAATAGAGTTTGAGCGAAGCGAAAACCAAGGCAATTTTTCACTCCCTGTGCTTTTAATTATTTTAAAGTTTTTAAATGCTTTTAGACTTTAAAAAAATATTTAAAATTAATATCTTAAATTGCTATAAAGATAGGTTTAAGGGGTTATAAAGATAGGTTTAAGGGGTTATAAAGATAGGTTTAAGGGGTTATAAAGATAGGTTTAAGGGGTATTTGAATAGTTAAATTATTGACTA
>NZ_JAMXXO010000035.1:0-10395 GCF_024129115.1 Acinetobacter lwoffii | reverse complement strand
GGTTGTGCGGTAGATTTTCTGTGTAGGCTTCTTCATTTGAAAATTATATCGCTGAAAAAGCCTTTACAGATAGGTTTGTGCAACAAAGCCCATTTTATGTATTTCATGACGAACAAATTAAAATTGCACATATATATTTTGTATACTTAGAGTATACCCTAAAGTGACAATCTAAAAGTTCGTAAAAGCATGTCTCATTTAAATGATTTTTAATCATAAGTAACATGTAACTTTGGTATTAAAGATTTATAATTTACGAAATTGTTCATTTTTATCCAATTGGGGCATGAAAAAGTGAAAGGTCAAAAAGTAGGTTATGTCCGGGTCAGTTCAGTCGAGCAAAATATGGGACGTCAACTTGAGGGAATTGAAGTCGATCGAATTTTTGTTGATCGCGCTTCAGGTAAAAATACCGATCGACCTAAATTTCAGGAAATGTTGAACTATGTCAGGGAAGGCGATCAAGTTGTTGTACATTCCATGGATCGTTTTGCGCGAAGCCTAAAAGATTTGGTCACTGAAGTAGATAAACTGGTCAAACGAGGGATCGCCATCCAGTTTGTAAAAGAAAATATTACTTTTACGGCCCAATCCACTCCGATGGATAATTTGATGCTGCAACTGATGGGTGCTTTTGCACAGTTCGAACGTGAGATCATTTTAGAACGGCAAAAGGAAGGAATTAAACTAGCCTCTACTCAAGGAAAGTACAAAGGCCGGGTACATAAATTAAAACCCGACCAAGCTGAAGCTTTACGGCAGGCATGGAAGGAGGGGAAGTACCCTTCAAAAATGGCATTAGGCCAGGCATTTGGAATTAGTCGCCAGGCGGTATACCGCTATTTAAAAGACAGTGAGTAACTCATTGAAATTTGCGAATAGACTTAGTTTCACGATGAAAATCGTGAAACATTGATTAAATAATAAGTGCAGAAAGCAAAGAATCACAAAGTTTCCGGCCTATAAATTTTTGATTTAGCAATAATTAAATCCCTTACAATTCAAATTTTTCAGCAACGACTTATCTTTGTTAAAATAGTATTAATTTATTTTTTTTAGGACAAACATTAACAAAATTACAAATTTGTAATTTGGTTGTCATTTAGGTGTATATATCTAGGAATTAGTATATGAAGAAATTATTTTTTGGTCCAAGATATGATTAGATTCAATAATATATATATGAAGATTGTTTTAGTTATTTTTACTATAGTTTTTTCAACCAGTAGTTTTGCTGATGGGGGACTTCGTTTCTTAGAGAAAAATTTAGAAATAATTAACAATGAAAAAAGCAAAGGGTGTGAAGAGAATTAATTCAAAATTATAATGAAGCACATATAACTAGGAAAACTAAAAATTAGTTATTTTTAGTATGGTGTAACTAAGATTAATTAATTTTTTTAAATCGAATGATAAATATATTTATTGTTTTTAATTTATTCTTTACCATTTTCAAATTTTTAAATAATCCGAAAAGACTATTTTAAACTTTAGGGTTACATATGCTCCTATACATAGGCAGGAATAAATATGCAACTTAGTATATTTGCAACAATAGTACTGGAAAGATTCATGTAATAATGCTTAAAACTCTCTAATTAGTTAGGGAGGCATTGGAATTGGAGAAAAAAGTAAAGTGCCCACTAGCAAATGTGGTTATTGGAGGAATTATCTCATCAACCCTTCTTATGTTGGTTTTATTACCAATATTGTCCCGGTGGATAAATGAAAAGAAAGCTTCTTGACCAATTATAGTAAGCAATTTTTAGCAGAAATATTGAGGCTTACTCAAGTCTCTCAGCTAATCGTAAATAGAATAAGGAAACTATTGTATGTCAGAAGATCATTCTCAGAGCCACGCGGCTGTTACTGAAGAGAATAGTAAGAAGTTAATATTTACTGTAGGTTTGACCACTACGTTTTAATCGTAGAAATTATAACCGTTTTTATTACTCAAAGTTTAACTTTTGTGATTATCTAAAAACACATAGCGGTCGAATGGCCATATTAACTGACTTAAAATCAGTCGCATACTTTAATGTAGCGGTTCTGATAGCACAAAAGTTCGCAGCATGAAAACGGAACCGGCATAATTGATTTATAGTGAACCCATACACTAAGCATAATGATTTAGAGGACGATAATCCCAATGAAAAAATTCCTTTTAGGAGCTGTTGCCGCATCTGTTTTGGCCTTTTCAGGTAGTGCTATGGCCAATTTTGTGGCAGGTCAGGACTATCAGGTGGTCGCAAAACCAGTCAAAGTCGAAAAACCGGGCAAAATTGAGGTACGTGAATTCTTCTGGTATGGCTGTGGTCACTGTTTCACGTTGGAACCGCATATGCAGGACTGGTTGAAAAAATTACCCAAAGATATCCGTTTTGTACGTACACCTGCTGCAATGAACCCGCTTTGGGAACAGGCTGCACGTGCTTATTATGTTTCAGAAGCCCTGGGTGTGCGTCAAAAAGCACATTTACAGTTATTCCATGATATTCATGACAAGCAGCGTCCAATTTTAGAACAGGCACAATTGGCCAAGTTCTATACCCGTTATGGTATTTCTGAAGAGAAATTTAACACGACTTATAAATCATTCCCGATTTCGTCAAAAATTGCTCAGGCAAAAAATTTGACTGCTCAATATCAGTTAAGCGGTGTACCAGCGGTGACCGTGAATGGTAAATATATTGTGCAGGGCAATGATGCCAAAGTAATTCAGGTGGTGAATTACCTGATTGAAAAAGAGCGTAAAGCCAAATAAGACGCGATTGATTATCTCTAAAAAAAACCTGCATCGAATCTGCAGGTTTTTTTATTTAAACTGGAGGAATGGTTATTTACGTCCTGACTGCCGGATCTGGTGTTTCTATCGGCGGGCGATACCAGTGTAAAATTCCTCGGAATAAGAGCTGCATCTGCAACACGCTTTGCGCTTTAAAGTCATGGGATTGAATATGAATCGTGGATTGTATCTTTACCAGTTCATACCCGATATCTTCATTCAGAAAATGAATTTTCCTTTCTATTTCAACACGCAGAATTGCCGAGGCGCCCCGACGCTCTACAACAAACAAATTCTAATCTAAGATTTACATAAATAGACTGATAAAGTTTAAAAGGAATAAATATTAATTTAAACAACATGGAAATTCTTGTTAATTTCAACAGAAATATGAACAATCTCTTCATGAATTGACAAAGCTTTACGAACTACCTCTGCTGTTAAGGAGTCATTAACTGTATTTAGGGATAAAATACATGAAAATTTACTTCTACCTACTTTCCAGACATGCAGATCAGTAATCGTAATTTGGTTATCTAATTCCTCTACAACTTCCTGAATCTCCTTTACTACAGGATGTTCCATCTCTGCATCAAGCAATGTTTTACCTGTTTCTCTAATCAATCCCCAAGACCATTGTGCTACAAGCACTGCACCTACGATCCCTAGAATTGCATCTAAAAAATCCCATCCAAAATACTTCCCTGCGAAAAGTGCAATAATCGCTAATACAGAAGTTACTGCATCTGCTACTACATGAAGAAAAGCGGCTTTCTGGTTTAAGTCATGGTCATCATGAGAGTGATGATGATCGTGGTGGTGGTCATGGTCATCATGAGAGTGATGATGGTGGTGGTGACCATTTTCACGTAGTAACCAGGCACAAATAAAATTAACGATCAAGCCAACAATCGCAATTGAAATTGCCTCGTTGTAGTGAATATTCACAGGATTGAATAAACGTTCTATCGATTGAACACCCATGAATACAGCAACAACCATCAATAAAATGGCACTCGAATATCCAGCTAAGATTTCTATCTTCCATGTACCGAAACAGAATCTCTGATCACGAGCATATTTTCGAGCCATTTTATAGGCAAAATAAGCTAAGCCCAATGCCAACATATGAGAACTCATATGCCATCCATCAGCCAATAAAGCCATGGAATTAAAGAACCATCCTCCAAAAATTTCAAACACCATCATTACACCAGTGAGGATGGTTGCGATTAAAATTTTCTTTTGTGCTAAAGGATTTCCTTCGTCAAATTGATGCGAATGGTCACTTTTAACATTATTTAGATATTGCATTTTATTGCACCACAATTAATACTCCCCCATAGTATATGTTCTTGAGGTTGAATAGTATGTCTCACTTAAATCAGAACAAAAAAATTTTAAATCGGATTAGACGAATTCAAGGTCAAACTAATGCCCTTGAACAGAATATTTTAAATTCTGAAAATTCTTGTATTGAGGTATTACAGCAAGTTGCAGCAATTAAAGGTGCGATAAATGGCTTAATGAATGAGTTAATAGAACTTCATCTTAGAGAACATGTACTCGGTGATACTGAGGAAATAAAGGAAAAAGAACTGAATGAATTTTTAGCTTTAGTTAAACGCTACTTATAACTTTAAAGCACAGTCTTTTAAATAAAAAAACTGTGTGCGCACCTATTAATGACAGTGGTAATCACCAGTTTTACTGTTGGTATGACAACCCTGTGAGTTCGTTCCCCCAGAATGAGCATTCGCATAGGTAAATGACATGCCTATAAAGCATATTAATAAAATTCTTTTCATCTTAATCCCTCTCAAATAATTAGAATATCAACTGTATGATATTTAATAAAAGCCAACATGGCTTAGACTATTTCCAAATATATAAAGTAAAGCCAACAAAACTTTAAATGTATATAAAAAATGGTTAAATAATTGCAAGGGGGGCTTTAAAACGTTTTAATCGTAAAGCATTTCCTAGTACAAATATTGACGAGAGAGCCATTGCACCAGCAGCAAATACAGGAGAAAGTAGCAGTCCAAATTGCGGATAAAGTACACCTGCTGCAATAGGAATCAGAGCTGCATTGTAAACAAATGCCCAAAATAAATTTTCACGAATATTGGTTATAGTCGCTTTGCTTAAAGCGATAGCATTTGGCACTCCTTTCAGGTTGCCAGACATCAAAACCACATCAGCAGCTTCAATAGCTACGTCTGTACCTGTACCTATTGCTAAACCAATATCTGCTTCTGCAAGTGCAGGGGCATCATTAATGCCATCTCCAACATATGCGAGTTTACCATATTGATTTTTTAATTTTTTAACGGCCTCTATTTTACCTTCTGGTAAGACTTCTGCAATAACCTCATCAATACCTAGTTTTTTTGCAATCGCTTGAGCTGTATGACGGTTATCACCTGTAATCATGGCAACCTTTAAACCTAACTGATGTAACGCTTCAATTGCAGCAAATGTTGATTCTTTAATTGGATCTGCTACAGCAATAATGGCAGCAAGTTTCTGGTCAATCGCAACATAGAGAGGGGTTTTTCCTTCTTCTCCCAAACGATCCGAAAATTGAGAAAAAACATTAGGATTCAAACCTAGTTTTTCCATATATCGATCTGCACCAATATGAACCAAATGTTCAGACACCGTTGCTTCTATTCCATAGCCCGTGACTGACTTGAAATCAGCAACAGGAGACAGGATTAATTCCTTATCTATAGCGGCTTGTACAATTGCTCGAGCAATAGGATGCTCAGACTTTGATTCAACGGCTGCCATAAGTGAAAGTACGGCATTGTATTCAAACCCTTCTAAGACATGCAGATCGGTTAAAATTGGTTTCCCTTCAGTCAGGGTCCCTGTTTTATCAACAGCAACCACTTTAGTTTCTTTGAGCAGCTGCAAAGCTTCCCCTTTACGGAATAAAACACCCATTTCAGCACCACGCCCAGTTCCCACCATGATTGATGTAGGCGTTGCAAGTCCCATTGCACAAGGACATGCAATAATGAGTACCGCAACTGCATTAACTAAGCTAAACGTTAGGGCTGGCTCAGGGCCGAAGATAAACCAAGTAATAAAAGTTAAAAGAGAGAGACCCATTACTACAGGTACAAACCACATGGTAATTTTATCAACCAATGCCTGAATAGGCAGCTTGGAACCCTGCGCCTGTTCAACCATTCGGATGATTTGAGAAAGCACTGATGAACTACCAACAGAGGTGGCTTTGATATTTAAGCTGCCACTTTGGTTAATTGTTCCTCCTACCACAGTAGAGCCTATCGTTTTTTCAACGGGCATAGGCTCGCCAGTAATCATGGATTCATCAATAAAACTTTGGCCGTGAATAACTTCACCATCGACAGGGATACGCTCGCCTGGTCTAATCTCTACAATCGTTCCTGTTTGAACTTCGGCAATCGGAACTTCTATCACCTGATTATTGAGCTGTATTCTGGCAACTTTAGGCTGCATTCCAACTAGATGTTGAATTGCTAAAGACGTTCGGCCTTTTGCCTTGGCTTCAAAAAATCTACCTAATAGAATTAAAGTGATAATAACCGCTGCAGCTTCATAATAAACATTGACCGTGCCTTGTGGCAGGACACTTGGAAAGAAAGTAGCAACCACTGAATAAAGATAAGCAGCCAATGTTCCTACAGCCACCAAGGAATTCATGTCTGGTGCTAAGCGGAATAAACTTGGGATGCCCTTTTTAAAGAAGCGTCGGCCTGGAAAAATTAATGCTACTGTGGTCAAGAAAAATTGCATTAACCAGCTATTTTGTTGGCCAATGTTATCCATCATAAACGTATGAAAGGCGGGAATCAGGTGTGATCCCATTTCTAAAATAAAAACGGGTAGAGTCAATAAGACTGACAAAATTAAATCTTTTTTAAGTTTTTCTAATTCAATATTTTTTTTATCTTGAAAGCTTTCCGTAGTTTGATGAACTGACTTTGCTTCAAACCCTGCTTTGGTGACAGCCTGAATTAACGAGTCACGAGTGACAGATGAGCTTGCCTGAATAGTCGCTTTTTCAGTAGCCAGATTTACATGAGCTGATTCCACACCCTCAACAGATTTTAAGGCCTTTTCTACTCGACCTACACAAGAAGCACATGACATACCCTCAATCGTAAGCTCTATTGGTTGCAGCGCTTCCACTTCGTAGCCTGCTTTTTCTACGGCTTTAATTAAAGTAGCGCGATCAAGTGGTTGATGCGCATAAATGACTGCTTTTTCGGTAGCCAGATTTACATGAGCCGATTCAACACCCTCAACAGATTTTAAAGCTTTTTCCACACGGCCTACACAAGAAGCACATGTCATCCCCTCAATCTCTAATGTTTCACTGTAGTGTGGCGTATCAGTCATTTCGGTACTCATATACGATCTCTATCATTTAGATATGCTGAGTTCTATATGCGAAGATCAGCTCGAACCAAGATTAGGGGGAATTCAGGGATTACTTTTATTTCAAGCAAGTACAGGTTTTATCTGTACGATGAGGAAAATAAGAGAGAGTAAAAGTGGTAAGGAATTCCCACTGTTACTCTAACAGAGATTAAGCAGGATCAGCTGTAAATCCACGCTCACTGAGAGTGGCAATGACTTGATCCTGACTCACCGTTGTGTTGATTTCAACAATACGGTTTTGTAAATCAATATCGAGTGAGGCATTCGAGTCGAGCTCTTTAATTGCGGTAGTAATGCCGCGTGCACAACCACCACAAGTCATATTAGCGATGTGAAATTTCATATGTTGCTCCTTTTTAACAAAACATTTGTTTAAAACATTAGAACAGTAACTCTAAACTCTCACCATACAACCAGCCTTTTTCTGAATCAGTTACTCGCTGTAACTTGGTCTGTTTACAACCTTACAGTTTTCTTCAGAGTATTCCAAAGAAGAGTGTTCTAATGACTACAGTAAAAGTACTTAACCAACATTAATGTGACTTTAAAATGACATTTTTGTCATCTACGATCACTCTGAAATTTATAAGATTAGTTATTTCAATCAATGGTAGTGAACTGAATAGATGAGACCGTTATGGGTTGAAGATAAGCTAAAAACCGGTGACTACCTTTATGTATAATGCCTCATGATGCGATTTTACTGTTCTGATTGTCGTAAGTTGGCAGTCCAGTAGAAACTTTATTGCTCAGCTACAAAAGATAAATGCAGTAATGTTAAATTTCCTCAATTCCCTTATTTTGAAATTCTCTTATTCAATACCCACGACAGTGGTTATATAGCCTGTTGTTAATAGAATTGATAGACCTAATAACATCTCAAATAAAATGGCATGACTAAGGTGTTTAGCGAATTTAGGATGTTGAAGACGCGGGGTGAAATACCATTTGTTGAAGGCAGCTAAAAGTAGAATACCTATAACAAAAAACATTTTAACCATGAAACCATAGCCATATGCAGTATTGATTAAGGTATTAAAATCTTTAATTAAAAGAAGAGCTACACTAGCGCCACAGGCGATTAATATCCCAACAATGAAAGCAGCAATACGTCCAAATACATGCATGCGATCTTTTAAAGGTAAACCACTTATTTCCCGGCTGGTTTTCCATAACGGATATAAAGACCCCATCCATAACGACATAACTAGAATATGGATTGATAATAAAATTTGAGCAAGTAAGGTTAAATTAGCGACATGTCCGAGCTGGGAAAAACTAAAAATAATCGGGAGAAGTAAAACACAAAATATTGAACTTTCAATTATAGAAAACTGACCTTTGTTCCTGTTAAGTTTAACCACCATGAGAAGAAGTAAAAGAGCAAAACTAATAGAACGAAGAACGTATATATACCCCGTCGGAGTATTAACCAATATATTAATATACGTGGGGTCCACCATACCTGTAATACCAGTATTGGCAAAACTACCAATCAGAATAAAAAATCCCAAGGTACTGGAAATTAGGCCTAATCCAGCGCCAATTGTAATATATTTAAGAATCGATTCTTTTAGTTCAAGATATTGTCTAAGTAAAAAATAGCAAAAGGCTCCACCAACGACAAAAGCTAAACTTAAATATAAAATAACCTTAGTTAACCAAGTGGCCCACATCCAATATTCAGAAATCATTATTTTTGTCCATTCTAGAACAACATGCCAGCACCTCACTGACATGTTGAAAGGTAATCAATTCTTATTTAGTTGATTTGATAGTGAAACTATATTCACCATTCATGTTGTGGCCATCTTTCCCCATTGTTGTCCAGACAACGGTATATTTACCTTTTTTCAGTTTCGGAAGAGCGACATCAAAGGATTTCTTTAAGTCATGAGTAACTTCATATTTTAAAGGAACATCTCTTCGCTGAGCATCCAGTAACTTAATATTCATCAACATAACCTCTGCACCAAAGTTAAGGGTCAAGTTCTTTGGTTGACTAAGGACAGATGCATTTTCCGCAGGAATCGCACTCACTAAACTCACATGAGCGAACGTAGTTGTAGTAGCCACAATCATCGTTGCAGCTACTAAAACATGACGTAGAGCAGTCATTTTATTTTGAAATAATTTCATTTACGTTTCCTCTTGATTCGTTAGTTCATTAGAGATGACTTTATAAAATCTGTATTTAATGAGACCACATCATCTCCTCTTATATTTCAATTATTAGTGAGAGACAGAAACAGAGGGATGACTTCAAAATTACATTTTTGTCATTTTTAAAATTTAAAATCTTTAACTATTAAAATAATCTTATTGAAAAATAATGATCATTTAACAAACAAATTATGTAGGTGGTTGATTTATGAAATGTAGTAATCATTTTGTCTAAGAAAATAGTAGCTATTTAATTTTTTATATTTTAGTTTAAATATAAACATGTTATGTTTAATTTGATCTAATATAAATTTATGGGCTAAGCACATGACTCAAACACGTCCAAGAATGACCAAATTATTTGAACAGCTTGGTTTAGCTTCTACTGAAGAAGCAATTGCAAAATTCATAGAGAGCCATCAGCTAGCTGGAGATGTTTTTTTAACACAAGCAATTTTTTGGACTGATGCTCAACGTCATTTTTTAGAAGAAAAACTACACTCTGATGGTGAATGGACGACAGTGATTGATCAATTAAATGAGTCTTTACATGAAAATTCAGTAAAATAATTTTCCGTTAGTATTAAGGATCTACATTCTTCCCTGCATTGAATACAACTCATTCATACAGTAGTACTGTTTTGGAGATGGAATCTCTATTATATAAGTAGTAGATTCCTTACTCTGAAATTTGGATTATAAACCCTGAACCGTACCAGGTTTGTCGGAGACTTTTTTATTTAAGTTAGGCCACCTGACCTAACGGGTTAATCTTATCATAGTACATTGCTTCAAACTCAAAAGGCGATACATAACCCAGTGCACTGTGTACACGCTTTTTATTGAACCAATCTACCCAGTTTATTGTCGCAAGTTGTACATCCGCTAAACCTTGCCAATCTGCTTTTAGATATTCAATCACCTCTGTTTTGTATAAGCCATTCACCGTTTCAGCCAAAGCATTATCGTATGAATCACCAGTCGTACCGACTGATGCTCGTAAATTT
>NZ_JAMXXO010000034.1:0-10738 GCF_024129115.1 Acinetobacter lwoffii | reverse complement strand
TATCAAAGTTCTGTTGCTTTAGCCTGTATATTTTTATGGCTACCTTTATAGGGTTAATTATGAACAGTAAATGTCAACAGACCCTAATAAAGATGATCTATTCATAAAATAAGTGATTTATAAGCCTTGCAGCTTGAGCCGGTTGGCATGTTGGCGATACAGTGCGACCGGATCCTGCGCGAAAGGACCCAAAATGCCAAAAAACTGGTTTACTTCATCAAAGTGGTTATGGGCATAGTCCTGACGGATGATTTGGCCATAGCGTCCGCTATACAGCGGTAGAGCACCATCATTGGCTTCTCCTTTCAGGAAACTGCTACCTAAAGTCACGACTGTAGACTCTATCGCATCCAAGGAATTGGTTGCCTGCCGGTTGCCCATCCAGGAATAGTGGTAAATTCCATTGGGTGTAAGTTTGCTGCCCTGAGACTGACAGTTTATGGGAATAGCAGATGAACCATATTTCACATTGAAGGCCTGAATCGCCTCTGGATTCATGGCTTGCAGTGCCTCGATAATACTGACCGGATACTGGTTAGCTGTAACCAGATTCATGCTATGGCCCAAAATTGTACCAATGGCATGGATAAAGGGTTCAAGCAGTGGCGTCTGGCTGGCATTGACAAAAACCGAGGTGCCTTGCATCGCCCCGGCAATGGCGGTTAAAGAGGCGGCTTTATGCGGTGCAACCCCCTCGATATATTGAATTGTTGGGCCACCTTGGCTATGCCCAATCAGATTGACTTTCTTCTGGCCCGTCAGTGCCAGTATTTCATCAATTTGCATCAAGAGCTGTTCACCGCGCAGTTCATTGGACGCAACAGCAGACAATTCGGCAGAAAACACCCGTGCACCATGCCGGCTCAGGTCTTGGGGAATCTGATACCAATAATCTAAACCGATGTGATCTGTTCCAATCCGGTTAAAACCTAGACCAAAACCATGAACAAAGACCATCGGGTATTTTGTCTTGGCATAACTCGAGAGGACAAAATTGCTTTTATATTCCTGTAATGCCGAGGCTTGCACAGGACCAGTTAATAGGGAAACCAGTAGCAAAAAGCTTAAGTAAGATATTATTTTTTTCATTGCAGCTTCCCGATCGCGGATAGGTCAAATAAAAAGAACCAGAAAAAAAGCCTATATTTCAGCTGAAAATACAGGCACTCTGGGGTTATAAACCTTCTAATTTGAGTCGGTTGGCATGCTGGCGGTAGAGGGCGACCGGATCTGGTGCAAACACGCCTTTCAGACCAAACATCATATTGGCCAGGTCCGTATGATTGAGTTTGTACTGGTCATGAATCACCTTGCCCATGAACGCACTACAACGTGAAACCATGCCATCATTGTCTTTACTGCCATAAGATAAAGGGCCGAGCTGCATCAGGATCGTATCAATATCCAGGGCATTGCTGGCTTGGGCCACACCCGTCCATGAATAATAATGAATGCCTTTACTGTCTTTCTGTTTTAAATTTTTATTGCAGTTTTCTGCGGACGCCAACACGCCATCTTTGACTACCTGTTGTGCCACTGTGGCATTAAAAGTATTTGAGCCGGTCTGGGTCAGGGATTTCATGGAAGCATCAAAATCAATTTCCAGTTCAGGCTTAAACTGACCCAGTGCAATCAATGGACCAATAATATAATCACCTAAAATGTTAAAGGCGGTACGCGTCAGGCGATTATTCTGAATATCATCTGCCACTTTGGAGCCATGGTAGGTTCCTGCAACGCCAGTAATAGAGGCGATATACTGCGGCTGGGTCGCTGCAACATACAGCACTGTTGGTCCGCCATGAGAGTGACCAATCAAATTCAGTTTTTTCTTGCCGGTAATTGCCACAACCTCTTCAACCTGATGAACTAGTTGTTCACCGCGATGCGCCGTTGTATTTGCTGGAGACAATTGTGCCGCAAAGACGGTTGAGCCATTACGTGCCATATCTGGCAGAATCTGATACCAGTAATCCAGCCCGATACTATCGGTGCCAATGCGTGACCAGCCTAGCCAGCCATGTACCATCAAGATCGGATATTTGGTTTTGGCATAATCGGACTTGGTCTTTTCGATGACTTGTGTTGCACTCGCTGCAGCCTGAGTCTGTGCAGAAAAACTGAATCCCAGAGTAGTCGCTAAAGCCACAGTCAGTAACTGGGCTGTCTTGCTGAAAGTATGCATAGCTGTCCCTTTTTAATTTTATCGTTATTCAAGCAATCATTGCTTTTTGTAGAGTGTCGCAAGCCACAAATCAGACGATGAAAATACAGTTTCGGCCTTCAGTGGCTAAGCAAATTTTCTTTTAATGAAGCGGTATTTTTTCACTTCAGAGGTCTAAAACCATGTCATTTGGGGACATGCAGGACAGGAGGGATTTACATTGTAAATATATGTTTTATTAACAGATGTATTTAAATAAAAAGTCTTTGAAATAATTGAAATTTGTCTAAGTTGTTTTGTGTAAATACGAAATATTTAGAAACAACTATAAAAGATCATTTTGAGAAAAAATATAAAGTTATCAAAAGGGCATTTATAAAAAAGCCATCAACAGGTGATGGCTTTTAGGCTTAGTCAGCAAAGGGCAGCTTGGCTCCCTGATCATGAACCTGTTCAAAGGTTTCTACCCGCAGCTGTTCTTGCGGTGTATTAAAATGTTTGCTGCGAAGCTGGGCAATGGCTTGCTGTTTGGCGGTATCTGACATGCCGGACTGGGTAATCTGATCCCGTTCATCTAAATAGCCAGTCACCCGGTTTTTCCAGTCGCTGCGTTGTACATCCAGTTGTTCCAGACGTTGTGTCGCTTCAGCACCGACCAGATTCATCCGCATCTGCCGGATTTCATCACGGGAACCGCCACGAGCTTTAATATCTGCGGTAAGTTTGCGCAAATCTTCCAGTTTATTCAGTTGTTCCAGATTTTCCTGCCAGTCCTGCGGGAGCTGCTGAAACAGTGCTTTGAGCTTTTGCGCTTTTTCAGTCTCCGTTAAGCTTTTGTCTGCCAGTACGCTCATCCGGTCCAAGGTATATTCATGATAGGCATCTTCTGTGCCAAACAAGCCTTCAATTTCATACTTGGAAAAGTACTGCTGGCGCAAATTCTGGGTACTGTTATAGATACTGCGGTAATAGGCAGGATCTTCCTGATTCAGCCCGGCCGGTGCAGTGAGCTGGCCCAAACCCTGACGGTACTGGATATAACGATCCCATAAATCCAGAATTTGCGAGAGTGCCGGTTCCTTATGATTCTGGCGAATATAGGCTTTAAAATCCTGCTGGATCTGCTGCAGATTTTTTTCACCAAACTGGGTAATAAAATATTCAAAACAGTTGCGGGTCTGTTCATTCACGATCAGACGATTGCTGGCATCTAACTGCATCTGACAATTAATTTCGGTATCTTGCTGGCTGGCACTGGGGAAGGCCGCATTGGCAGGATCATTGACCAAGAGTGCGGTTTGCTCTACCTGAGTTTCAGTTAAAGGCGTTTTTGTCCCGGTATCCGACTGGGTATTTTCTTTTGGAGACAGCCATAAGATCAGCGTGAGTATGCACAGCACCAGCAAAGCCAGAATGATCCATATTTTATATTTCTGCATATCCTATGCACCTATTTTCTCGTTATTTCATTATTTTTAGAGGTTTAAGCTTTTTAAAAGCTTTTAGATGTTCAAGCCGGCTCAATATGCCATAAAAATCATTAGAGACTATAGAAAAGTTGTAAATCCTCTCGCAGGGTTTTACCATGACGCCAATTTATAAAATGTCTGATTTTTTGCCATGAAAGCATCATCTCCTAAAATTCAGCGTCGTCATCTTAGTGGTGTCTTCCTGCTTAATAAGCCTTTGGGTATCAGCTCTAATGCCGCATTGCAAAGAGTCCGCTGGTTGTACCGTGCACAAAAAGCCGGCCATACCGGTGCGCTGGATCCGCTGGCATCCGGTTTATTGCCCGTGTGTTTGGGGGAGGCGACCAAGTTTTCGCATTATTTATTAGATTCGGTCAAGCGTTATCAGACGACCGTATTTTTGGGGCATAGTACCACCACGGGCGATGTCGAAGGTGAGGTGCTTCTGGAAAAAGCGGTTCCTGAACTCTCGGAAGCCTTGATTCAGGACACATTGGCACAGTTTATCGGGGATATCCAGCAAGTACCGCCGATGTATTCTGCCTTGAAAAAAGAAGGCCGTCCTTTATACGAACTGGCGCGCAAAGGTATCGAGATTGAACGTGAAGCGCGTCCAATTACGATTTTAGCGATTGAGTTTTTGTCCTTTACGGAGAACAGTATCACGCTGGATATTACCTGTTCTAAAGGCACTTATATCCGGGTTTTAGGTGAAGATATTGCCAAAGCGCTGGGAACTTATGGCCATCTGACTTATCTGCACCGCATCAAAACCGGCCATTTTGATTTGATTCCAAGTTATACCATTGAATATCTGGAAAGCCTGAGCGAAGCAGAGCGTGATGCACTGTTATTGCCGGCCTATGCACCGGTTGATCATTTTCCAAAAGTGCAGGTACCCGAAAGTCGTGCAGAATATTTTAGCCGCGGCATGGAAAGCAATATCGAACATGAAGCAGCTGAACAGGTGCTGGTTTTTGATGGTGAGAAATGTCTGGGGCTGGCAGAAATCACCGACAAAAAACGTCTGGTGCCCAAACGCGTCCTGAACCTCTAATCGAGTCAATATATGGAAATTGAGATCATCATCAGTCTGGTTGTCTTTGCATTTTTTGCAGGGGCGATTGATGCTGCCGTAGGCGGTGGTGGTCTGATCCAGATTCCGGCAATTATGGGGAGTTTACCGCATCTACAGCCTGCTACGGTCTTTGGTACCAATAAATTCGCTTCCATTTGTGGCACCGCTTCTGCGGCATTTTCCTATCTGTGTCAGGTGAAACTGCCTTGGCTGCTCTTGGGCGTGATTGCACTGTGTAGTTTTGTCAGCTCTTTTATTGGTGCAGCCAGCGTTACGCTAATTCCAGTCGAGATTCTTAAGCCTTTTGTGCTGGTCATGTTGATCGTGATCGCCATCTATCTTTAGTGTGAAAGAGGACTCCACCCAACATTAGGGTGGAGGTGAATTTCACGACTTTTTTTAGTGCAATATGATAGAATAATTTGCATTAAGTTTCTGTATCTAAATAGATTTAAGGCGAAATGAAGATCAAAAAAGCGTACAAATTTAGGCTTGAGCCTAATGCGGAACAAGAGCTTGTTTTAAACAAGTTGCTTGGCTCTGCACGTTTTGTTTGGAATCAAATTTTAGCTGTATCATTTGAGATGCTTGCTAAAAATGAGCGAATCAACAAAGTTAATTTAGTCAATAAAATTCCTGAATTACGCAAAAAACCTGAATGTGCTTTTTTAGAAAAAAGCTTTAATGGTGTTTCACTCCAACAAAAAGTCCGTGATCTTGGTGATGCTTGGGCTAAATTTTTTGATAAAAAAGAACAAGCCAAGTTAAAGCAAAAACCATTTAAGCCTAAAAAACCAAGATTCTTTAAGTTGACCGATGGCAGTGAAATTCAGCTTAGACCACTCATGCCACGATTTAAAAAGAAATCTGATGGTTATGATTCAATTCGCATTGTTCAATTTGGCAGATATTGTTGGGTTAAAGGTAATCAGGTTAAGTTGCCTAATGACATTGGCGTTGTGAAATTCAGAAAATCACAAGAGATTCTTGGTGAAATCAAGAATGTCACAATCTCAAAGCATGTTGGAAAGTGGTATATCTCTTTCGGTGTTGAAAGCACAATAGATGCACCGATTCACCCATCCAAATCAGCCATTGGTGTTGATCTAGGTGTTAAAAAATTAATTACAACATCTAGTGGTCAGGTGTTCGACCCGATCAATAGTTTTAAAGCTAATCAAGTTAAATTAGCTAGGCTTCAACGCAAGTTGAAGAAGAAAACCAAGTTCAGCCAAAATTGGAAAAAGCTCAATTTAAAGATCAATAAACTACACCATCATATTGCCAATATTCGGCATGACTACTTGCATAAAGTCACTACAACTCTCAGCAAAAACCACGCAATGATCGTAGTTGAGGACTTAAAAGTAGCCAATATGTCGAAGTCAGCAAAAGGTACAATCGAGAACAAAGGAAAGAATGTGAAAGCCAAGTCAGGCTTGAACAAATCAATTCTTGATCAAGGTTGGTCAATGCTTGTCAAAATATTGGAGTATAAGCAACAATGGCGAGGTGGTTTACTCGTTAAAGTTGACCCTAGATATACAAGTCAAACTTGTAGCTCATGCGGTCATGTAGCGAAAGAGAATAGACAAACTCAATCTAAATTTGAGTGTGTTGAATGTGGCTTTAGCGAGAATGCGGATATTAACGCTTCTCGCAACATTTTAGCGGCAGGACATGCCGTTTTGTCTGTGGAGGGTCGATGCGGTAAAGGTCGCCCTGTGAAGCAGAAAGCAAGTGAAATCCGTGAGGAAGTCACCTAAGAGCTTTTGCTTTTAGAATCCCCCCACTTGAGATAAAATGAAAGTGAGGGGAGTATGTCAAACCTTGATGAAAAAACAGTTCGGCCAGGTGCATACCGAACAAAAACTGAATCGGAAAATGCTGATTCTGGCCGCTTTGGGCAGTCTGGCGATAGGCTTATATGATGGTATCTTTGGTCCGGGCACCAGCAGTTTCTTTATTTTCTTTTTTATTCGCTATTTGAGCGTCGACTTCCTGCATGCATCGGCCTTATCGAAAATTGCCAATTTCACCACCAACCTGGCCGCCTTAAGCTTTTTTATTCCCAGTGGCAATGTGCTGTTTATGGTCGGGGCAATGATGGCGGTGGCCAATATTTGTGGTTCCTTGGTCGGGGTGCGTTTGGCATTTAAATATGGCAGTGGTTTTATCCGGATTTTATTCCTGATTCTGGTCAGTCTGCTGATTTGCCGGATGGCATACCAGATGTTTTTTTAGATCTAAACCCGATGTAAATCATTCTCGATATTAAAATTTCTTAACAAATCACTGTATAAACTGCGTCTGAACCTGTTCTGAAAATCTTCTAGAATCAATGATATGAAAAATAAAACAATTGGAGAAATATCGGAATGACGACTATTTTTGAAGCATTAAGAGAGAGTCATGATATTCAGCGTGATCTTGCAGAAAAACTATTACAGACTTCCGGGGATACACCAGAACGCCGCGAGCTGTTCAAGCAACTGAAAAATGAATTATTTGCCCATGAAGCTGCGGAAGACCGTTATTTTTATATTCCCTTGATGATGACCGATTCGGGCCTGAATATTACCCGCCATGCCTTGGCCGAACATCATGAAATGGATGAAATGATCGAGGAACTGACCGCAACTGAATTGAGTAATCCGGGCTGGATTGCCATGGCCAAAAAACTTTCCGAAAAGGTGCATCATCACTTAAAAGAAGAGGAACATGGTTTCTTCCAGCAAGCTGGTAAAATTCTGGATGAAGAGCAGAAGACCGCTTTAGCAGTGCAGTACAAGAATGAATACCAGCGTTATAAAGACATGAAAAAAGATATGCTGGTACAAAGCTAAACATCGAAAAGCTGACATTTGATTAGCTACTTTTCCATAATTTATAACTCAAATTAGATGTTTGAGTTAATCGTTATGCATGTTTAGCTTCAGAAGCTTGTACAGCCTCATTTTCTTAAAAATTTAAATGCTTTTGTGTAGGCAATCTCCCTACTTTGGAAAGACCCAAAGTAGGCAAAAGTCTTTTGTTACCCATACACGACGTCCTGTCGTGATGGGTAACATGTGGCATCCTTGCCACGCTCGCGTATCAAAAATATCTTCACTGCAACTATGGCATCTGATCATCTTTTTATCTGGAGATATGGGATTTTTATCCATTCATTTCTTTTTTTGTATTTATCTCAAAGGGATAAAGTGAAGATATTAATGATGAGATATATTTAGTTGTTCAAATTCCAATAAGCCTTTTATGCATTCCGCTCTGCCGATCCTTGACGGGCGGCACGTACAGTCACACCGACTGATGCCAGCATGATACAGATCAGTGCCACTGTCTGAAGAAGCGTAATTTTTTCGCCCAATAGTATAAAACCGGTTAGTGCAGCCAAGGCGGGAGACAGGCTAGACAGGGTGCCATAGCTGGTCTTGTTTAAATGCTGCAAAGCTTTTAAGTCCAGCGCATAGGGAATCGCTGTGGCCAGAACCGCAATGATAATCGCCTTGCCCCAATGCTGGGTGTCTATCAAGGCAGGAGCATTGTTATAGAGCCCAATTGGAAGCAAACACAGAGCTGAAATACTGATCGCAATAGTCAGTGCATGCATGCCGATATTTTGCTGCACCACACGTTGGCCAAAGAAAATATACAGTGCCCAGCATAAACCCGCACCTAAAGCACATGCGGCACCTAACAGGTCAAAATTACTGCTATTGGCTTGTCCCCATGGCACCATTAACGCAATGCCTAAAATGGCCATCAATACCCAAATATAGTCACTACGATGTTTAATCGAAATGAGGGCTAGGCCGAGCGGACCAATAAACTCCAGACCGACTGCAATTCCCTGCGGCAATCTTCCGAGGGATAGATAGAATAAAATATTCATGACCCCTAAAGCAGCGCTATAGCAGAGCAAATCCCGCCATTTCAAAAAAGGCAAACGGGAAATAATTTTCCAGGAACGGAACATCACCCCAACAATAATTGCTGCAAAGCACAGCCTTAAAATGGTCACAGTAATCGGATCCAGCACACTAAACAGCTGTTTGGCAAAAGATGCACTGATCTGGTAGGAGGTCATGGATAAGACCATGAACAATACGGCAAGGAGTTGGGTGTTTGGCATGAAAGCAGCTTCTACCCAGAATGGGTGAAAATGAGAAATAGGGGAAAGTGAAATTATAGCAAACTGGTTAATTTTTAATGAGTAGGGCAAGGAAATATTTTGCCGATGCGAGCTTAAATTTTGATTCAATCAAGTTAAGTTTTGGCCCAATCAAATACCTAAAGATTTTAAATTCAAAGTTAATCTTCTATGTCATTGCGGTTACAAATTAATCAATTTTTAAATTGATCTTGTTTTTATATTATTAAAATATCTTAGACCTCGTGATTCGGGTTAGCTTTAAAATAACAATGAAAACATCTTAGATCCCGTGTTTAGGGACAGAATTAAAATAACAATATCAAATAATTAAGGTAGATAATAATGAAATTAAGAATACTTTCTTGCGCCATTTTGAGCTGCATGCTGGCAGCATGTGGTGGTGGCTCCGATAGTTCTGATAATAATGAACCAGTCACTAGTCAACCGGCACCGACCAATCCTGGAACCCCGGGTGATGGAGCATCAGACAGCATTTCTGAATTCTATAACTATCAATTCAACTTACCGAATATTGATGGATCAGAGATGGAATCGCAAAAACTTCTATTAGCCAGTCATAAAAATAAAATTACTGACGGCATATTATATGCGGATGATAACAGCGCTGTTGATACTGAATATGCGATTGAAGAGGATATGGTTTTTCCAATTTATGTCACAGAGCAAGGCGTGTTCCCTACAGATCGTACACTTACGACATTAGGTTATAAGCTGGAAAAAGTATTGGAAAATACACCGGACAGATTTACGAGCCGCCCTGTAACGATACCGGAAAACAACATCAGTAATCATCGACACATAGCGTGGTATGACCTGTCTGGTAAGGCATTAACTGAACGCACTAATATTGCTGTGGTGAAGATGTATGATGATACTGAGACCCGGGTATTCTTTAATATTGATAATACGACAGCCGCTGACCATAAATATTATAATGAGTTTGCAAGCAACTTTGTTGGTTTACAAAAAGCCCGTACCTTCCCGAATGGATCTAAATGTTTCCGTCTTCTGGCGGAACATCCTGAAGAAGAATATATTGAATTTAATCGGGGAGAAAAAACTCGGTATACCACACTGGCTGAATGGCAGGCACAAAGCTCTGTCCAGGAAATGGCAGAAGCTATTATAGATGGCACCATGGCTGGCTTAAAATATAAAAAGGCCGAATATAAAGATGCTGCTATGCAATATTACAAGTATTTCGGTGCGATCGAATATCAAGGCGGAATTTATTCAGTTGATTTCTCGGAACATGGGGAACATATTGATCACGACGACTATATCGCTCAATCAAGACAGGCTGCCTTGGATAACTTGAATCAACAAGAAGGTGTAACTTCTTTAATGATCAAATGGACAGAATATATGTATGATCAGCTTGCCTCTGCATGTGATGGCTATAATGTGACAGCAGCAAATGCATTAAATACTGCAATTAAAGACGCAACACCACGTGGCTTTGTTGCACAAAGATTTGAAATGCAAAGCGCCCCTAATTGAGCCAAATTTAAGGCGTAACTTGGGTAAGTGGTCGACCTAATTCCGTAAATCTGTTAAGGACTGCTACACGTGCATGGATCTCATTCACTTGGCTATCAAAACTCCTTGCACTGAGTTTATCTCCTAATAATTTGATGCAATGCATCTTAGTTTCAACCAAACTTCGCCGATGATAGCCTGACCATTTTTTCCATAGCGTCCTGCCTAAACGTTTAATTGTTCGAAGTAAGTCATTTCGTTCTAGCGAGCTAATCTTTGTATCTTTCCATGGTTTCGCATTTTTTCTAGGTGGAATCACCGCATGCGCTTGCCGATCTGCAATGACCTGACGGCATTGCTTGGTGTCATAA
>NZ_JAMXXO010000033.1:0-11815 GCF_024129115.1 Acinetobacter lwoffii | reverse complement strand
GAAAGCAATGCAAGCCATGCATGCAAAGATGATGGCTGCAAAAAACCCTCAAGAACGTCAAAAACTTATGGCTGAGCACATGAAACTCATGCAAGGAGGTATGAGCATGATGAAACAGATGAGCGGCCAAAGCATGAATGCAAATATGGCTGACCGTCAGCAAATGATGGAAAAACGTATGGACATGATGCAATCCATGATGCAGATGATGATGGACTGTATGCCTCCCTCCACAACTAAATAATTACCCATGAATTAGAGAGGGAAGCACCATGAACCATCAACCTCAAGAACATAATTCAGTACCTAACTTTTGGTCTACACGTTATGCCATCGGCCTATTCGTGATTGGTGGTGTGGCAGCCTATTTTCTCTTAACCGAGCATTTGGCCCATGTCGTTGGTGTTTTACCCTTTTTACTCCTTTTAGCATGCCCACTCATGCATATTTTTATGCATGGTGGTCATGGACATCACCATCATCAACAGAAAAATCCAGACACATCAGATAATAAAAAATCACGCGAACCAGGAGACCCCTCATGAATCATGCGGAATCGGCCTATGGTCTGTGGTGGCTCGTCATCATAAATTCGGCAATTTTCATTATGTTTGCCTTCAGTTTTTTTAAACCCGCCACAGCACGAGACTGGCGTACTTTTAGCGCTTTCTCTGCTTTCATCATTGCATTGTTTGTCGAGATGTATGGTTTCCCTTTAACCATTTACCTGTTGTCAGGCTGGCTACAAACTCGCTTTCCTGAACTTGATTTGCTGTCGCATAACTCAGGTCACTTATGGTCAACGCTACTGGGTGAAAAGGGTGATCCACATTTTGGCATTCTGCACATCGCGAGTTATATTTTTTTGGGCTATGGTTTCTATTTACTGTCATCAGCATGGAACGTGTTGTACCACGCACAACGTCATCACCAATTGGCAGTAACCGGACCCTATGCGCGCATACGTCACCCCCAATACGTGGCTTTTATCTTGATCTTGCTGGGGTTTTTATTGCAATGGCCAACTTTACTGACACTGATTATGTTTCCAATCTTACTCTTAATGTACAGCCGCTTGGCAATTAAGGAAGAGGCTGAAATGAGTAAACAGTTTGGCGCTGTCTATGACAGCTATGCTCAACAGACTCCGAGATTTATTCCAAAATTCGGCCATAAAACCACTTTTCCATAAGAGAATTATTTATGTCAGATCAAAAAAATCATAACCAGGACCATATGGCACAGGCTACAACAGACGTACTGAAAGACCCAGTCTGTGGTATGACCGTCACTGAAGAATCGAAATACCATGAGGAATTTAAGGGGAAAACTTACTTTTTTTGCAGTGATAAATGTCAATCAAAGTTTCATAGCAGCCCGGTGCAATATATCGCTAAACCCGCAACGACGACTGCCGATGCACATACACAGCATCATCAGACTACTCAATCCGTTAATGATGCAAGCACAACAGGCACGACCATCTATACTTGCCCAATGCATCCAGAAATTAGACAGGATCATCCTGGAAACTGTCCTAAATGCGGAATGACACTGGAACCACTCATTCCCGAGTTAGAGGAAGATGAGAATCCTGAGTTACGTGATTTCCGTCGACGCTTCTGGTGGACACTGCCACTCACCATAGTCGTGACTTTTTTGGCAATGTTTGGCCATCAACTGAACCTGTTCGACATGGCAGTTCAGAGCTGGATTGAATTAGTGTTGTCACTCCCGATTGTACTGTGGGCAGGTTGGCCATTTTTTTCCCGTGGTTGGCAATCGGTTGTGAATCGCAGCCCAAACATGTGGACCCTGATCGGTCTAGGTACAGGGGCTGCTTTTATTTACAGTGTGGTTGCGACCATTGCACCACAAATCTTTCCAGACTCATTTATCTCCATGGGTCGTGTCGCTGTTTACTTTGAAGCTTCAGCGGTCATCATTTCTTTGACCCTACTGGGGCAAATACTGGAATTAAAAGCACGTTCGCAAACTTCTGCTGCAATTAAGTCACTCCTCGGACTTGCTCCTAAAACAGCTCGCCGAATCCTGCCCGATGGAACTGAGGAAGATGTTCCTCTGACTCATGTCCATGTAGGAGATTTACTCCGCATCCGCCCAGGTGAAAAAGTTCCTGTGGATGGTGTAGTCACCGATGGAAGCAGTTCATTGGATGAATCTATGCTGACAGGTGAACCTTTACCGATCACTAAACGCATCGGTGATAAAGTCATTGGTGCTACCCTGAATACCAATGGTTCCCTAATCATGCGTTCAGAGAAAATTGGTTCAAGTACCATGTTGTCTCAGATCGTACAGATGGTGGCGCAAGCTCAACGCTCAAGAGCCCCAATGCAACGCATGGCTGATCAGGTTGCAGGTTGGTTTGTTATGGCTGTAGTAGCCATTGCCTTGCTTACCTTCTTTGGATGGGGACTGTTCGGCCCAGAAGAGTCGAGCTGGGTTTATGCATTAATCAATGCTGTGGCAGTACTCATTATTGCCTGTCCTTGTGCACTAGGCTTGGCAACTCCAATGTCTATCATGGTTGCAACGGGTCAAGGTGCTACTCATGGTGTGTTGTTCCGCGATGCAGCAGCCATTGAGAATCTGCGCAAGATTGACACACTAATCATCGATAAAACAGGTACGTTGACCGAAGGACGCCCTGTATTCGATCGTGTGGTTGCCGCATCAGGTTTCGATGAATCTGAAGTATTACGTTTAGCCGCCAGTCTTGATCAAGGCAGTGAACACCCGCTAGCCGAAGCGATTGTAAATGCAGCACACGAACGTGGCCTGTCTCTTGAAACACCAGATAATTTTGAATCAGGCTCAGGGATTGGTGTTCGAGGTCAAGTGGGCGATCGTCAGTTAGCTTTGGGCAACACAGCACTGATGGAGCAATTAGGTATCTCGGTACAATCTCTGATTCCGCAAGCCGAAGAGCTGCGTTCAGAAGGTGCAAGTGTGATGCATCTAGCCATCAATGGTGAATTGGCCGGCCTGCTTGCAGTATCCGATCCCATCAAAAAAAGTACCCCTGAAGCACTTGCCACCCTGAAGGAAGCTGGACTACGTATCGTGATGGCAACAGGAGATGGTCTCACCACTGCCCGTTCAGTCGCATCACGTCTGGGTATTGATGAGGTACATGGTGAAGTTAAACCCGCAGATAAACTCGAACTTGTCAGCAAATTGCAGAAGCAAGGTCGCATCGTGGCAATGGCCGGCGATGGAATCAATGATGCACCAGCACTAGCCAAGGCTGATGTCGGTATCGCTATGGGGACCGGAACTGATGTCGCAATGAATAGTGCTCAAGTTACCTTGGTCAAGGGAGATTTACGCGGTATCGCGGTTGCCCGTTCACTTTCGGAAGCTACTGTTGGCAACATGAAACAGAACCTCATGTTTGCTTTCCTTTACAATGCCTTGGGTATCCCAATAGCAGCTGGCGTACTCTACCCATTTACCGGTTGGTTGTTGTCACCCATGATTGCGGCCTTGGCCATGAGTTTTAGCTCCGCTTCAGTGATCACCAATGCCCTTCGCCTGCGACATAAAAAGCTATGATAGAGAGTCTTTTTCTTCCACCAGATGTATCAGGCCTGATTGCAGCACTTGCCATCGGCCTGCTCATTGGTTTAGAACGAGGATGGAATGATCGTGAACTGCCAGAAGGCAGCCGAGTAGCAGGCCTACGTACCTTCACATTGACAGGATTACTCGGAGGAGTGCTGGGTCATCTACAGCCAAACTTTGGGCCTTGGCCACTAGTCGCAGCCGTATTAGGGCTTTCCCTTTTACTTACGGTATCCTACGCGCGTACCGCAAAAATTTCCGGTAATTTAAGCGCTACCACGACGATCGCGATGCTGTTGACATTAGTTCTAGGTGCATATGCATCCCATGGTAATGTTACTTTAGCATTAACAGCGGCTGTCATCGTGGCTGTATTTTTGGATCTCAAGCCAACCTTACATGGTTGGTTACGCTTGATCGAACATCGTGAATTAACCGCATCCCTGCAGTTGCTGGTACTTTCTGTCGTTATATTACCTTACTTACCCAATACGGGTATGGGACCTTTTGCTGCATTAAATCCTTACCAGTTATGGTGGGCAGTGATCCTGATTGCCGGACTCTCTCTGGCAGGTCATTTTGCCATGCGGCTCACCGGTTCAGAAAGAGGCATACTCTGGACAGGTCTATTGGGTGGTTTGGCATCTTCTACAGCTGCAACTGTCGCACTGGCACGCTATACACGCCAGCACCCCGTCATGGTCAGTGCTGCTATTTCTGGAACATTGGCTGCCTGTGGCATCATGTTTTTTCGTATGGTTGTGCTGATAGGCGTCATTGAGCCAGCATTGCTAAGCACTTTTGGTGGTGCAATGATGATTGCGGGAATCCTTCTGCTGGGTATGGCATTGTGGAGACAACGCCAAATTACCAGCGCTGAAAACAACGATCGAACAATAGAAGCAATGGCTCCTTTTGATCTTGGGACAGCATTCAGCTTCGCTGCTTTCCTGGCTGTCATGGCAGTGTTGGTCCCGGCAGCAAAACAATGGTTGGGCACCAGCGGCATCTTCGTATTATCGACTATTTCTGGGCTAGCAGACGTAGATGCTATTTTAGTCTCACTTGCCCGCCTGCATAGTACTGAAGGCTTAACAACAAATGTGGCTGCTGTCGCGCTAGGGCTGGCCACACTGAGCAACATGTTAAGCAAAGCGACAATTGCATGGATGACAGGGGGGGCACAGTTTGGCCGAGCTATCATATTTGGCTACACAATTGCCATGATAGGTGCTGGCGTAGCTCTGGCTCTCAGTTTGAGCTTTATGTAAGGTCAACTCGGGTAAATGGAAGATGTTCAAAAAATGAGTTAAAATGATTCCCCTTGCATGGATTCACTTTGAAAAACAATGGTAAAAATGATTCGACCATTGAGGGATTCAGCCTGGATGGTCGCCCCAAGCATATCAAGAATAGATTTTGTTATGGCAAGCCCTAAGCCGGTTCCTTCTTCTGTTCTTTGTCTAGATGCATCTGTTCGATAAAATCGATCAAATAACCTGGATAGTTGTTCAGGAGAGATTTCAGGGCCTTCATTTTCAATTGAAAATATTGTGTTATCTAAATTCTGTTGAAGTTTTATGCGTATTGTAGAATTCTTATTTCCATATTTAACTGCATTAGATAATAGATTGCTGAGTGCTCGACGTAACATAGCAGGATCACCTTTGACATTTCCAGATCCTGTTTGTTGAAGCGTCATATTTTTTTCGGCAGCTAGCGCATCATAGAAATCAAATAAGGCTGTAACTTCTTTAACCAGGTCAATATTCTGTAAGTTCTGTAATTTTAGGCCATGTTCTGCTTTTGCCAAGAAAAGCATATCGGATACCATTCGAGCCAAACGTTCTAATTCTTCTAAATTAGAAAATAGTACTTCTTGATAGGTACTGGTATCTCGTTTACGGGCAAGACATACTTGAGTTTGAGTCATTAAGTTATTAATCGGTGTTCTAATTTCATGCGCTAAATCAGATGAAAAATCGGAAAGCCTTTCTAAAGCTGATTCTAGTCTGTCCAGCATATCATTGAAGGCAATTGCTAATGATTTTAGTTCTGTTGGTGTGTGCTCAACTTCTAAACGTTCTGAAAGATGTTGGGCAGAAATGCCTTCTGCGACCTTAGCCATTTTTTGCACGGGTCTTAAACCTCTCCAGGTTGCAAACCAGCCTAAAAACATTAAACAAATCGTACCGGCTAAACCAATGTAAAAAAGTTGACGCTTAAAATCATTTAAAAAATGTAGATGTTCAGATGTATCGATCCCCACAATAATGCGTACAGATTGTATTTCAGTATTTTTGTTTATATCCGTGTTGTAGATCATGCCACGATAGGTCTTATTCTTAATTTTCCATTTAATCCAAGGGTTATTTGCTGACTTGATTAACTGTTGAGTATTAATGATTGAAGGTGTTGAACTAAATAAAATCTGACCTGCCGGTCGTTCTATTTGGACCATAAGATCATGGTGTCCAACTAAAGCATCTTTCAAATATAGATCAAGTTCTGGAGAATTTTTAGGATGCTGTTGGAGAAGATTCTGAATAAGCTGGATTTTACCTTCTAATTGGGTACGATCTTGCGTTTCAAAATGATGCATCACTAATTTATGGATGAAAAACCCCATCATAATGAGAATACATATAGTCGATAATGAGAAAATAATACCGATCCGGAAACTGATCGCTCTGAATAAATTATTATTCATCCTCTACCTCTAGTACATACCCCATTCCTCGAATATTCTGAATTAATTTGGGAGTAAAGTTACTGTCAACTTTACTTCTTAATCGTTTAATAGCGACTTCAACGACATTCGTATCACTATCAAAATTCATATCCCAAATTTGAGAAGCAATCAGCGCTCTTGGTAAAATTTCACCTCGTCTACGCATAAAAAGTTCCATAAGCGCGAATTCTTTTGCCGTCAGATCAATGCGTTGACCCGCTCGCGTTACCCGACGTTTTCTCAAATCAAGTTCTAAATCAGCAATCTTAATAATATTACTATCTTCTCTTTGCTGCCCTCGTCTAAGGAGAGTTTTGATTCGAGCAAGAAGCTCTGCAAAAGCAAAAGGCTTTATTAAATAATCATCAGCGCCTAACTCTAGACCTTTTACTCGATCTTCTATCTGATCTCTGGCTGTTAAAAACAGAATGGGCATTGTTTTACCGCTGCTACGAATATCATTGATAATATTCCAACCATCCAGTCCGGGTAACATGACGTCTAAGATAATTAAGTCGTATTCTTCAGAAAGAGCTTGATGTTTACCTGTTAATCCATCTGTAACCCAGTCGGTAATATAACCCGCTTCGGATAAACCTTGTTTGAGATAGTCACCAGTTTTTTGTTCATCTTCAACTAATAGTATTCTCATTTCCGAATCCTAAGTCATTCATTAAAACTATAATAACGTTATAAAACATCTGATCGAGATAGATTACAAAAATGTCATTTTCAAGTCACTTAGATGTTCAATGCTTCACTTTATTGTAGTAGCAAGAAATTAACTTTTAGAGAAACTTATGAAAACTGTAGTGCGTCGTAGTCTAACAATTTTAATGTGTGCTGGAACTTTAATTGCTGGTACTCAATCTTGGGCAAATGATGCAAAAGATCTATCAAATTCGAAATCTAATGCTGTGACAACTGCAAAAAAAGCACAAGAGCCGTGTTCTAAACCTTGTAAGATGAACAAGGATAATAAGGTTCAGCAAGAACCTAGCCAACAGCAAGCGGCAAATTCCTCTGATATGTCGAAAATGGATCATTCCATGATGAATATGGACCATTCGAAAATGGATCATTCAAAAATGAATATGTCCAATACATCAAATAAATAATTTTATAAAAGCAGGAAAGGAGTATTGGAGCTAACGATAAGGATTGCCTTAATACTTTAATCTGGTCTTTTTAACGGTGAGATAGAATGTCAAATAAGTTAAGTCATGTACTCTTAATTGGAGTTGGTTTATTTTCATCAACTTGGGTAATGGCGGCAGTTAAAGAATATGATTTAACGATCGCGGAACAGACTGTAAATATTACAGGAAAACCGCTAAAGAGAATTACCGTTAATGGTAAATTCGTTGCCCCTCTTCTTGAATTTGAAGAAGGTGATGAGGCCGTTATCCGTGTTCACAATAAGTTAAAAAATCAGGACTCTTCAATCCATTGGCATGGCTTATTATTACCTGGAATTATGGATGGTGTACCTGGATTTAACAAATTTAATGGCATTGCCCCTAATAAAACTTATGAATATAAGTTTAAAGTCCGCCAAAATGGTACTTATTGGTATCATTCACATAGTAAAGGACAAGAACAAGACGGTTTATATGGTGCTTTTGTTATTTATCCTAAAGATAAAACTCCACTAACAGCTGCTGAAAAAACCGATAAAGATTACGTTGTTTTGCTTTCTGATTTTCATAATTCGACAAGTGATCAAATTATGAAGAATATTAAAAAAGAAGCAGACTACTATCAGAACCGCCGCGAAACAGTATTCGATGTATTAAAACAAGTTAAACGTGATGGGCTAAAAGCGACTTGGCAAGACCGTTCTATGTGGAATCAGATGCGAATGCTGAAAACAGATATGTCCGATGTGACTGGTTATACATTTTTAATGAATGGCAAGACACCTCAGCAAAATTGGACGGGTAACTTCAAAGCTGGTGAAAAAGTTCGCCTTCGTTTTATTAATGCTTCCGCTATGTCATTCTTTGATGTACGCATTCCAAACCTAAAAATGACTGTAGTCAGTGCTGATGGTCAACCTGTAAAGCCCGTTCCTGTAGATGAGTTCCGTATTGGTACTGCTGAAACTTATGATGTCATTGTGGAACCAAAACAAGCACATTACCAAATTGAAGCTGAATCTATTGATCGTACTGGTTTTTCGGTTGGAACCTTACATGATGAAAATACCTTACCTGTAAAACAAATTGAGATGCCTAAACCTCGTCCTCGCTCTTTATTGACTATGGAAGATATGGGGATGGATCATGACATGTCTTCAATGCAAGGTATGAATCATGATATGTCTTCAATGAAAGGTATGGATCATGATATGTCTTCAATGAAAGATATGAATCATGATATGTCTTCTATGAAAGGCATGAATCACGATATGTCTTCTATGAAAGGTATGGATCATGATATGTCTTCTATGAAAGGCATGAATCACGATATGTCTTCTATGAAAGGTATGAATCACGATATGTCTTCTATGAAAGGTATGGATCATGATATGCCGATGAATAGCGCTACTGTTAAGGCGGCTTCAGACAAGAATGATAATACCGTATTTGGATGGGCAAATGCTTCAACACCTGAAGGTAATAAAGCATTGCAATATAGTGATTTGCAATCGTTAGATCCTCAAAAAGACACTCGTGCAGCTGAACGTGAAATAGAGATCCGTCTTGGTGGAAACATGGAGCGTTATATTTGGACAATAAATGGTAAAAAATTTAATGAAGCCGACCCACTAGTGGTGAAGTATGGTGAACGTATTCGCTTAAAATTTGTCAATGACAGTATGATGGCTCACCCAATGCACTTACATGGCATGTTTATGCAGCTTGAGAATGGTCAGGATCCAAGCAATATGCCAAACAAACATACGGTAATTGTTCCACCTGGGAAAACGATAACCACTCTACTCACAGCTGATGAGTTAGGTGAGTGGGCTATTCATTGTCACCTGCTTTACCATATGAGTGCAGGAATGATGAATAAACTCATTGTAGCTCAAGTGGAAGATGGTAATTCTACAAAGACTGTTCCTCAGTCCCAAGTAAATGAGAAGGGAGTAAATCCACATGCACATCACTAATAATTTGTTTTCAAAAACAACTTTGATGATTGCGCTATTTGGATTATCAAATCTAACGTTCGCTAAAAATGAAACTCCTGTACAAGACAGTAATATTACAAAAAATATGAAAATTCTTTTACAGGAATCTGGAGGATTAAAGTATTCCCTTCAAGAGCGTTATCCAGAATATTATTCAATGGAAAATGCGAATATGGGGGATAAGAGTGTCCAGATTGCGCTTGAGAACTCTAACTCACCTCATGACAATCATCTTAAAGAACATGGTGGACAAATTTATCAAACGACAAAATTTGAAAATGAATGGATGGTTGATGAAGACGGTAAGGGCAACCTAGGAACAAAGTTTGAAACTTTAATTGGAACAGATGAAAATCGTCTATTTATTGAAGCCAATTCGGAAAAGTCAGAAAGTAATGATCCAAAATATGCTGTATCAGCACTTTATAGCCGTAACGTAGCCCCATTTTGGGATATACAAGCTGGGGTAAGATATAGTGAAGATAAAAATAACAGCAGCAGCGATCGAGTGGATGGGGTTATTGGTATATTAGGTCTAGCTCCTTATTTCTTTGAAACACAAGCATATCTTTATGGCGGTGAGAATAATTTTTGGGGAGCAAGTTTTGAATTAGAACGTGATTTGCTTTTAACTCAGAAACTTATTACTCAACCTTATATCGAAGCAGATGTAATATTTAGCGATGATTCTAACTATGCTGCAAAATCAGGTTTATCAGAACTAAAAACTGGTATCAAAACTAGATATGAGATTACTAAGCGATTTAAACCTTTTATTGATATTGCTTATCAGTATGAAAAAGGACAGCAAGATACTTTTATGCAAGAGGCTACTAATTCCGAAAAAGGGTGGAAATATGGTGCAGGCATCGAATTAGTTTTTTAAAATAGTATGATTTGGATTCATGAATGGTAGCTTCGGCTACTATTCATGAATTATTACTATTTATTTTCGAATCTGTAAAACTAAAAAAGCTTAATTTTTGGTCTATTTTTATGCAGTGGTTAAAAACATGCTTATCGCTGTTTTTATCGTTTGCTATTCTTTTAGTAGGATCGGCTGCTACTACTTCGTCTGTACATCATCGGTGTTTAATGCCATCTGAATAGATGCATGTGGCATAGCCGTCTTCATCGATTTGAATCCTAAAGTGGCCCTAATGATCCGCTTTAGCTTGCCATGATTACATTCGATCACGTTATTTTTATACTTAACCTGCCTGTGCTCAAGATCTGGTGGACATTTTCTTTCCCATTTTAACCGTGACAAAGCACCTCCATATGTGTGCTTTATCTGTATCTATCACTTGTGGGGCCTTCCTTTGCCAGAAGATGCGGATACTGAGCATCCAAAAGTAAAAGAACTGCATGAGCTTCTTGCATGGTCTGAAGGTATGGTCTGGTGTTCACCTGAACGTCATGGTTCTATGAGTTCCATTTTTAAATCACAAATAGACTGGATTCCACTTGCAGGAGGAGCAATCCGTGCTACCCAAGGTAAAACCCTTGCCTTGATGCAAGTCAGTGGTGGATCACAGTCATTTAACAGCCTGAACCAGATGCGTATTTTGGGGCGGTGGATGCGGATGATCACCATTCCAAATCGGCACTGTTGCAAATAGGGATCTGAGTCAATGATTTTCCCTTCAAAAAAGCTTAGAGACCGAAAACTCTATTTACTAGCCAAACTTCTCCTAGAATATTACCGTTATAAAATAATGAAGCTTGTCCTTTGCGTAGAGCACGCATAATCTCAATTCCTTTAATTGTGGCATAAGCCGTTTTCATAGACTTGAATCCCAACGTAGCCTTGATGATCCGTTTGAGCTTGCCATGATCACATTCAATCACGTTATTCTTGTATTTAATCTGTCGATGGTCCAGGTCTTCAGGACACTTTCCTTCCTGTTTTAGTCGCGACAAAGCACGGCCATAGGTATGAGCCTTATCAGTGTTTATGACTCGTGGAATCTGCCATTTTTTGACATGATTCAAAATCTTACCAAGAAAACAATAAGCTGAATGGGTATTTCGTCTAGCAGAAAGATAGAAATCAAGAGTATGGCCACGTTGGTCAACTGCACGGTATAGATATGCCCATTTGCCATTCACTTTTACGTAAGTTTCATCCAGATGCCATAAATGTCGATCTGTAGGATTACGCCAATACCAACGTAAACGTTTTTCCATTTCTGGAGCATAACGCTGAACCCAGCGATAAATTGTGGTGTGATCAACATTCACTCCACGTTCAGCGAGCATTTCCTGAAGTTCACGATAGCTGATGCCATATTTACAATACCAACGAACAGCCCAAAGAATGATTTCACCTTGAAAGTGCCGACCGTGGAAGGGAT
>NZ_JAMXXO010000032.1:0-16239 GCF_024129115.1 Acinetobacter lwoffii | reverse complement strand
TTTAATTTTGTCATCGGGACACTACGCTTCGCTACGTCTTGCGAAGCAATGCTTCTCATCTCAGAATATTGACTCTCCGACAAACCCGGTACGGTTCAGCCTTCTGCATGACCACACCATAGCGATTCAGATATGGAACCGTCAGACTTCCACCACCAATACCAAAGATTGCTGATGCAACCCCAATCACACTACCTGCAGCAACTTGTTGACCTGATGAGGGTAACGTTTTCGTTGGGTCAATTGCTTTTTTGGCACCTGTAAACATCGTATATGCGACCCAAATCAGAAATAAGCCAACAATGATTTGTAGATGTAATCCTGATATCAAACCAGCAATACCTGCCCCAAAAAAACAACCAATCGCCATAGGTGGCGCTAGATTTTTAAAAACAGGCCAAATCACAGCACCAGTTTTATGATGCGCCATCAATGAGCTAATCGAGGTTACAACAATGGTTGCCAAAGATGTGCCTAATGCGAGGTGCATAACCACATCGGGGTCATAGCCCATTTGGGTAAAGACAATAAAAAGCAGTGGTACAATAATCGTACCACCGCCGACACCAAACAGCCCTGCTGCAAAACCAGCAAAAGCGCCGATGACTAAAAAGGTTATAAGTTCCACAATAAACTAACTTTAAAAAGATAAAAGAATTAAGGCATTGAGTTAAGCGTGTTCCAACTGACCCACTTGATGATAAGCACGGTTAAAATACACCAGACTTTCTTCTTGATCGCTTTGTTGAACTTTAAGAACACGACACATGAAAACACTGTGTGTACCGACTTGCTGAATATCTTGAATCTCACAGTCAAAACTGACCAAGGCATCTTTCAAAATAGGTGAACCAGTTTCCATAGTACTCCAATCACCGAGTTTGAAACGATCTTCTGAGCTGAATTTACTTGAAGCAAAAGCATTTGAAAGCTGTTCATGCTGAGTACTTAGTACGTTTACAGCCAAGACTTTATTTTCAACAAAATGGGCATGTGAACGGGAGGATTGATTCATACAGACTAATAACATTGGCGGTGTATCCGTCACGCTACATACGGCAGATGCAGTAAATCCATGCATACCTGTTTCACCCGAAGTCGTAATAACATTCACTGCTGTGGTGAGTAAAGACATTGCATTTCTAAAGTCTGTTGCTTCAATCATCTCTTTCATCTCAAATGTACATATCACGTGCTCGTGCATAAAGCTGGACAAATGACCTTGCGATGATTTGTTCTGCTTCGCACGAGACTACGTTTGATTAAGCTTCTAGCTCTTTACGAACAATGGCAGCACCTGCGCTTAAAGCTTCAAGTTTGCCACTTGCCACTTGGCGAGATAGCGGTGTCATACCACAGTTAGTTGAAGGATACAGTTTATCTGCATCAACAAATTGCAATGCTTTGCGTAGCGTATTTGCTACTTCCTCTGCAGTTTCCACTTGAGTGGTTGCCACATCAATTGCACCCACCATCACTTTCTTACCACGGATCAATTCGATTAAATCCATTGGTACACGTGAGTTTTGGCATTCAAGTGAAATAATATCGAGCTTAGATTGTTGTAGTTTCGGGAATGACTCTTCGTATTGACGCCATTCATTACCTAAAGTTTGTTTCCAATCCGTATTTGCCTTGATACCGTAGCCATAGCAAATATGCACAGCGGTTTCACATTTGAGTCCTTCAAGCGCACGCTCTAAGGTCGGAATACCCCAATCATTTACTTCATCAAAGAACACATTAAATGCAGGCTCATCAAACTGAATAATGTCGACACCTACTGCTTCAAGCTCTAACGCTTCTTGATTCAGAATTTTGGCAAATTCCCAAGCCAATTTTTCACGGCTCTTGTAGTGACCATCGTAAAGTGTATCAATCATGGTCATCGGACCAGGAAGCGCCCATTTAATTTGTTGATTGGTTTGGCTGCGCAAGAATTTCGCATCGTCTACAAACACGGCTTTTTTACGAGAAACATCACCCACAACAGAAGGTACACTCGCATCATAACGATTACGAATACGCATCGTTTCACGCTTTTCGAAATCCACACCTTCAAGATGCTCAATAAAGGTGGTCACGAAATGCTGACGGGTTTGCTCGCCATCACTCACGATATCGATACCCGCAGTGACTTGCTCATGTAATGATAATTTCAAAGCATCACGTTTAGCTTCTAATAATTCTTCGCCTTCAAGCTTCCATGCAGACCATAATTTTTCAGGTTCAGCTAACCAAGACGGTTTTGGCAAGCTACCCGCAGTTGAAGTTGGGAGTAAAAGTTTCGGTTGTGTAAGCGCCATGTCTAATCTTCTTTGTCTAAATTCGTAAATCTGTTTATCAATTTAATGGATTAAGCAGCTGTTTCGACTTCGAAATTTGCAGCCCATTCATTTAAAATGTCTTGATAAGGCTTAATGAAGTTTTCTTCCGTCCATTTACCTTGTTTAACTGCAAGCTCACCACGTTCCACACGGTCATAGACCACACGTGTAAGTGAATAATCGCCATAGCTTAGACTTGGTTGATACACCACACCTGCAGGAGAGTTGGTGTTGTAAATTTCAGGACGATAGATCCGTTGGAAACTTTCCATGGTCGCAATAGCACTGATCAATTCAAAATCAGTATAATCACGGACTAAATCGCCAGCGAAATAGAATGCTAATGGTGCATTACCACCTTCTGGTTTAAAGTAGCGTACACGTAAACCCATTTTGGCAAAATATTCATCGGTACGTGAATATTCATCATTTTTGTATTCCACACCCAAAATAGGATGTACGTTGGCTGTACGGAAATACGTTTTAGAGGTTGAAACGCTTAAGCAAATGACAGGTTGTTTTTTAAATTCTGCTTTAAATACATCTGAATTGACTAAATGTTGATAAAGCTTGCCATGTAGATTGCCAAAATCTTCAGGTTTTTCACCTACACCACAACCCAATTGTGGCAATACCACACTGAAGTCGTAATCACGCACATAAGATGAGAAGCTATTGCCGATCATGCCTTCAATATGCTCACCTGTTTGATGGTCAATCACAACACTTTTAAGTGTTTCAATAAATGGGAAAGTTTGACCATTACCTTCAATATCAATTTCCGCAGAAATAATGTCAATCTCAAGTGAATAGCGATCACCTTTCGGGTTATCAACGGTTGCCAAGCTATTAAAACGGTTGTTGATCATCGCAAGGGTACGACGCAAGTTTTCTTCACGGCTTTCCCCACGTGCCAAATTGGCAAAATTTGTGGTTAAACGTGTGCTTTCTGCTGGCGTGTAGTTTTCATCAAAACGGATACGTTTAATTGAACACTCAAATGCTGTACTCATGGAGATTGCCACCTAAAAATTTTATAAAAAGCTAAATTTCTGAATGGCTGTATTTAAACGTGAATAAGAAAGTGAGTAAAACGATATAAATTCAGCTTAAGATGAGAAATACTCATCTTAATAAATTAAAGATTCTGAGGATTTTTAGTTATTCAGTAAGTTAAGCGGCTATCTAAAATTTTTATCTGAAATTGATAATGTTTTTTGCAACTCTACCAAAGATAATAAATCTCCAACTATCAAGTATGTGTAAATAACATAACGATCAGCTTCTTGCCTAGAAGTAATAATATCATGAGAACCTTTCTGAGCAGCTTTGAAAATAGCATCTAACCGCTCGCCCAAATATTTCATCTGTGAACCAACGATTTCCTCAAATCTTTTAGAGTCTGACTGCTCATCAACATATGCAATAATTCGATTTATATAATTATCCACACCTAATTTAATAATTTTAGTTTCACCATTGTCTAAATTAATAGTCTTATCCTCTCTAGCAGGATAAATCACATCAGCAGTATCTTGTAATATTCGCCTACAACTATGAACAGCATTTGACCAATCCTCTGAATTTTCGGACGTTAAATTCTCATAAACAGATGCAAATTTTTGTGCTGATAATGGTACTAAATCTCCAATTTTTCCGTCTACAAACTTTCTTGTTCTAGAAAAAATATCTGACGTAATTTTTGAATATTTTAGCTCATAATATTTATTAGACACGTATTCGCATACAAAAGCTTGTCGTTTAGTTAGAAATTGAGAGTTCGTGCTAATACCATCTCTTAAACTCTTTCTTTCTAAAAAATTACTAGTGCCACCTGATGAAACAAATTGATTCGGATTAGCTGAACTTATTGAAACATTAGGATCATGTGCAATTTTTAGACTATCCTTCATTGCTTCCAATTCAATCTCCATCGCTCCGATTGACCCTAACTTAGCTTTCTCTACGGTTTTTCCTTCTCCAGCTTTTTTACATAAGTCCCATATATCGGGTGTTAAACCATTTGGGCTTGAAGGATAACCACTACTTTCAAAGATAAAAATTCTTTGGTAATCGAATTCATTTAGCAATCTTGCCAATCTACTCGCCTTTAATGCGCAATTAGATAAAGAAGAGGTACTTAACTCAATATTACTAATAATTTCTTCACTTAATTTTAAAGCTTCATTCAATGACTCTTGATTAACTTGCAATGTTCTGCTTCCAAAGCATTATTGTAGTTATTCTCTTATATACTTTAGTTCTTATTAAATTTCAATTAGTGAATTTCTTTCATCTTAACCTTAGAAAATATCAGTATATCAAATCCTTACTATCTAATTAAATCGTTAAAATATAGGGTTTAGATTTAAACCCATATAACTATGTCAAACAAACTTGAACGTCAGAAATTGACTCTCCCAGCAGGTCACGACAAGCTTCTGCTTCACTCCTGCTGTGCACCATGCTCGGGTGAAGTGATGGAAACCCTAATTGAATCAGGCATCGACTTTTCGATCTTTTTTTATAATCCCAATATTCACCCTGTCAAGGAATATGAAATCCGTAAGGAAGAAAATATTCGCTTTGCAGAAAAACATAATATTCCTTTTATTGACTGTGATTACGATACAGACAATTGGTTTGCACGTGCCAAAGGCATGGAAAATGAGCCAGAGAAAGGTATTCGCTGTACCATGTGTTTTGATATGCGCTTTGAACGCACTGCCCTTTATGCAGCTGAAAATGGCTTCAGCCTAATTAGTAGCTCATTGGGTATCTCTCGTTGGAAAGATATGAAGCAGATCAATGATTGTGGGCATCGTTCTGCTTCACATTATGAAGGTATCACCTATTGGGACTACAACTGGCGTAAAAATGGTGGTGCTGTTCGTATGCTTGAAATCAGCAAGAAGGAAGAATTCTACCAACAAGAATATTGTGGCTGTGTATACTCCTTACGTGATACCAACCGTTGGCGTATGAGCCAAGGTCGTGATCGCATCAAATTGGGCGTGAAATTTTATTCGAATGCCATGGATGATGAAAGCTAAGCTTCAGTCGCCAGATACCAATTTTTCCAGGAACTGGTTCCACGTACTTCAATGGGTACAGTTGGAATCAGTTTTTCTTTTAGAACGTCAGTCTGTCCCACGGCTTTGGCAAGTCGGGCTTTCACAGAATGAATGCATTCACGATCTCCAAACTCACAGCGATCCAATGTCGTACCACTACAAGGACCATTCGCCAATCCTTTGGGACAAGTTTCAGGGCAAATATATAAAGTATCTCCTAACCTACATTGACCACAACTTTCACAACCCACGACCCCTTGCTTAGAGATAAATTCAGTTTTTAACAATGCTTTTTCTGCAGGCGTATTTTCCCAGAGTGAGGCTTTAAAAATAAAATGCCCCACACCTTTGGCAATTTTGGACTCAAATAGAGTCTTGTGCATGAAATGCAATTGCTGATATTTAATAAGCTGGCTAGAGGATGGTTGGCGGGAATAATAAGCTAATTGTGGCACGAGTTCCTTTTTAGTCTCCACTTGCCACAGTGCATTCCAGAGTGCTTCGAGTTCCTGTAAACCATAATGTCGATATTGTTCAATATATTTTTCTAAAAGCTTTTGCTCTTCAGGCTTATGGCATGCTGAAAGATGCACACCTGCAAAACCCAAATACTTACACATCAATATTTGTATAGCACAACGTTTATAAGCATTCTCAGTTCGTCCATCCTGCTTTTCCTGAGCCAACACTCGTAACATGTGTGGTGTAATCACAATTCCTGCGATCTTATGTTTCACCATAAAATTGGCACGTGCCAAACTAAGTGGCATAACACAAGCAAGTATATTTTGTGGGTATCGATGACGATTTAAAAAAGCCTTGGCTTGTTTTAAAGCCTCCATATCGTAACCCAACTGGGTAACGATAAAGTCTGCTCCTGCTTTAATCTTTTTGTGAAGTTTTAAATATTGTGCATCACGTTCAGCTTCAGCATATTTAAAGGGATTAAAAGCTACACCAATATGAAATCCACCATAACACTTTGCGGCCATGACCGCATTTACAGACTCTAAATATCGGGTGCGATTCGTTCCATCTTGACCATTTGTATGCCCTTTTAACTTATCACCTGTGAGAAGCAGTAAATTTTTTTGTCCCGAAGCTTGAGTTAATTTTAAGAAGGTCTCAAAATCAGTAATATCCCGACCTTTCCCTGAATAATGGATGATTTTTTCCACTGATGAAGGAAATGTCTTCGCACATTCAAGTGGTGGCAAATCACTATCGGCATGCACTCGATCTGCCAAAGTGATCGCACATGGAAATTCTGCTAAAGACATTGGTACGGCAATGCCCTTAGCAGAACTTAAATATTCCAACAAAATACAAAACTGATTGTGCTTAAAATGGGAAGCAAGCTGTGACATAAAATAAAGTTCAAATAAAAATGATTAAAGCAGGTCGCTATTATATTCGACCTAACAGAATCAGCCCGATTAATCTTAAACAGGCTGATATAGAAAATTTTAGTCAACAATTATGCAATGAATCTATTCACTACATTCAATCAGGCAACTTTCTCATTAGATTCTCGCTCTAATGTGAAATGAAATGCCTATTTTTCAAGAATATTTTGATACGACTTAATGAAGTTCTCTTCTGTCCATTTACCTTGCTTAAGATTCAATCGAACACGTTCAACACCGTCATAAACTTTACGAGTTAAGAGAAATCATTATTGTGAACAGACTATTTCTCTAAGTTGATTCATCACAACATGTAATTTATAGCCATAGAACCGGCCCATTGAGCTTTTACCACGAGATGCAATTTTAGATAATGATTTATGGCGGTGAATAGGTTTGTGCAACAAAGCCTATTCTAATTAAAACTTGGATTTCATAACCATTAATTTACAGTACAACTATCAATAAAATCGCCCCACCATTGCATCATTTCCATACGCTGATTAAAATATTCTGCATGATTATAACTTGCACGGGTTTTATTTTTATCAGTATGAGATAGCTGTGCTTCAATCCAATTTGATTGAAATAAACCGGATTCATTTAATATGGTACTAAATGTCGATCGTAACCCATGAGAAGTTAATTCATTTTTAGTATATCCCATTTTTCTGATAATCAAGTTCAGGGTATTAAAATGAATAGGTTTATTATTGTTTCGGGGGCTAGAAAACACATATTTTTCGCCATGAGACCAAACGAGTGCTGATTTCACAACTTCAAGTGCTTGATCAGATAGTGGAACAAAAAAATCAGGGATATCATGACCTAAAATAACCTTTCTTCTATATTGTTTAATATGTAAGGCTGGTATTTTCCATATTTTTTTATCTAGATCGAAGTGATGTGGTTCACAAAGCAATAATTCTCCACCACGGACGCCTGTATATAATTTAAATAACAGGGCTTTTTTAATAATAGGATCTGTATTAATCTGATTTAATTTAGCTAAGAAATTAGATAGTTCATCTGAATTTAAATGAGGATAGTTTTTCTTAATCTTATTGTTGACTAATATTTTATGAAGTCCATGTGCAATATTATATTCACAATACCCCATGGCTACCGCATAATCATAAATCTGATTTAAATAACTATAGGCTTTCTTTACAGGTTCTTTTACATTTCTAGATTCTATATTTTTAATAATCTTAACTAGATCATATCTTTTAATTTCCATAAATGGCATTAGTCCAATATTTGGATAAACATCCTGATCTAAACATTTTTTTGCGAGCTGAATTACACCGCATCGTGGTTCATCTTCAAAGGAATTTTTAATTTTAAATTCTAACCACTCTTCACAAATATCCTGAAAAGTTTTGATGTATTTTTTATGCAGTGGTTTATTTTCATAATTATTAAATTTATATTCATCCCGGACTGATCTGGCCTCTTTCAAGGACATTACAGGATATTCACCCAACTTCATGCGAGGACGTTTATTTGTCCCTGCAAGTGAATAGCGGTAACTCCAAGATTTACGTCCGTTTGGTTCTACCTTCAAACTTAAGCCGTCATCATCTGCCAGAAAATAGATTTTTTCCTTTGGTTTAGCTTGACGTACCTTAATTTCACTAAGACTCATGAATTTTTAACCTAACCACAAAAATGGCACTGCTCAATTCAATTATAGCAAATTTAAGCGATATTCATATGATGCGTATCATACGCATCACATATTTCTATAAGTAATTGTTAAATAAAATTTATATTTAGATTGGCTAGTCCTTAGTAACCAATTAATTAACCATTAATTTTGCAAGTCTTAAATTGGCATTTGAAGTGTAACCCCATGTTATGACTATTCACATTTCTGCTCTATGATTCATGGTTACTTATTAGTTATATTATTATGTCAGGAGCGATACAAGAATCAGGGTAACCTTATGGAAATAGCGAATACGAAATTACTAGCTGGCGCTTTGATAGCCCTAACTTTAACTATAGTTAGCCCTGTCGTACTTGCAAATGATAACAATGATATACGAAAGACTATTGTAGTTAAGTTTGCTAAAAAAGCTTACTCTGCAAATTATTACGGAAGGATAGATGGATACAAGTATGATTCCTACAAATTTTATGCTAAAAAAGGGCAAAAGTTAAAAGTGAAGTTGACTGGAGGAAATGTTGAAGCTTACTTATGGGGTAATCAATTAAAAGACTCCATCAATCTTGGAGAATATTCTCCAGAGCTTGATGATAAGGGTATTTATATTTTACCTGCTTCAGGTGAGTATGAAATTAGAGTATTACAACCTAGATCACAGGCAAGAAAAGATAAAAAACCTCAATACTGGATGAGTATTAACATTAAATAAAGACTTGCTAGATTTTTTTAAGCTTTTATACCAGGGTTCAAAAACTATTGCCAGTTAAACGGGGCGTGATTTTTACGTATATGTTTTTATATTAATAAAAATGATATAGATACGTAATTCATAGAGATCGTTTCAATTTAGCAATCTCTAAATACATCTTGTAATTGGCATGTTGAATCCGTTCATTTGAGGGGTCGTATTGCTTCTGGACTTCATCTAAGAAAGAAGTTTCTTCACATAATTCAAAGTACCTTTCCATCGGTGTTTTACCTTTCAAAGCTGAATGTGGTCTCATCCAGTTATAGTAATGCTGCCATTCTGCCAGTTTGCTCTGAATTTCCTCTGAATCGATATCTACAGTAGCGTAGAACTCAGATTTATCAGTCTTTTGTGAGCGCTACCTTGCCATTCAGATGAGGTGAACCTGGTTTATTTGGCCTAAATTTGATTCCATGCTGCATCAATTTTTTCTGTACTTTTTCAGCAAAGAATGCTCGTCCACGATCGGTCTGTATTCGCTGTATGAGAAAAGGTATTTCTTCAATTACACAGTTAAAAAGTCGAGTGTATTCGCAGCTGTTCGGCGTTTATATATCCTTAAAACGCGATATCGTGTGCAGTCATCGATAGATGTGTACTGATATAGTCCAGGACCCAGTTTACAGGTATCCATTTGAATTCTATCGCCTGGTAATGGACGTTCATAACAAATGTAATCTACTTTACGACGGAATTTTTTAATCGGTTTGACTTAATGGGTGGATAGTACTTTATGGATAGTCGCCAAGGACAACGAGACTCCGTGCAGCTCATTAATTCGGTTTGCAAACGTCGAGCACCAAGATTTCTAGCTGAGCGCATTTCCAATATTAAAGCTTCTAGCTCAGCATTGATTTAGTATTTGGCGATTTTAAGGGACATTTACTATGACTACTTAATCCATCAATACCTTGTTCAGAATATCGTTTCCACCACTTGCGTAAAGTTGGTCTAGAAATGCCACATCTCCGACAAACCAGGCCAGCATTATTGGTCTCTTCAAATAATTTAACCCATACGAGTCTTTGTTGAATTTCTCTGTTCATAGACACCCATTATATTGAAGTGATGTCTATGAATCACACAGATTATCATAAGGCTTTTGAAACTGTCGCACCTCATGTTTGAATTCACCCATTAACAGAGTGCGAATTAGTCCTTGATCATGTTTGACCACATTTCAAGGAATAGTGTCCAACTTTCGGTATGCAGATTATGGTGTGGGGTTCTCTTAAAGTTTAAACCTTATTATTTTACTTCAGTAATGCTGATTGGCTGGTCTTTTACAAATTCAACAACCCCTTCACCACGTTTAAAGTGAATTGAAACTCCATTATTATTAGCTAAACGAATACCACTACCAGCAACTGTTTGCTTTAAACGATATACCATGCCTGAGTTATCAGTCATTAAAGCAGTTTCAAAGTTATCCGATGATTTCAGAAAAATTAATAAACCATTCGGACCAGAAAATTTAAGGACCTGCGTATCAGCTAAAGTATTGCTTGTAGCCTTATCTTGTAAAGTTTCAGTCTTTGGACTCGAAGTACACCCAGTCATTGCTAAAACTAACAAAGTTAAACTTAAAAAATATTTCATTTAACTACCTTTTTCATCTGTAAATCATAGGTCTATTTATACTAATTGTTATAATTTAACAATAAAACAGATATTACTTTTTTTTACATAAAAAAGCCATAAATCGCATTTTGAACCTTACCGGATTTATCGGAGATTTTTTTATTTAAGTTAGGCCACCTGACTTAACGGGTTAATCTTATCATAGTACATTGCTTCAAACTCAAAAGGCGATACATAACCCAGTGCACTGTGTACATGCTTTTTATTAAACCAATCTACCCAATTTAATGTCGCAAGTTGTACATCTGCTAAACTTTGCCAATCTGCTTTTAAATATTCAATCATCTCTGTTTTGTATAAGCCATTCACTGTTTCAGCCAAAGCATTATCGTATGAGTCCCCCGTTGTACCGATTGATGCTCGTAAATTTGCTGCTTCTAAACGATTGGTATAGCGAATGGAAAGGTATTGAACACCTCTATGGGAATGATGAATCACATTCCTTGGCATACCTCAATCGTGCAATGCTTGCTCCAGTGCATCGAGCACCATATCTGTATTCATCCGTGTAGATACTTTCCATCCAACAATTGCTCGTGAGAACACATCAATAATAAAGGCGGTATAGACCCAGCCTGAATTTGTTTGAATATACGTAAAGTCACTCACCTGAGATACCGTCTTGGTAGTCAATCAATAATTGAACCGCTCTATCTCTGATTTCAGGGGTATATTTTACTTTTTTCATCGGAACACTACGCTTCGCTACGTCGTGCGAAGCAATGCTTCTCATCTCAGGAAAGTTGGTCTCCAACAAACCCGGTACGGTTCACAATGAGGTTCATGCACGTGTAGCAGTCCTTAACAGATTTACAGAATTAGGTCGACCACTTACCCAAGTTACGCCTTAAATTTGGCTCAATTAGGGGCGCTTTGCCTTTCAAATATTTGTGCAATAAAGCCGTTGGAAAGTAACCTTGAAACAAGTTATAAGCTTCTTTTTAATAAATTACTGAGTATTTGTATAAATATTCAACATCTGATTTTTTTTAAACCAGATATTGAATTAAAATAAAAACCAATAAACAAGAACAAACATCATTGGTATTTATATTTTAATTATGTTCATTTACAATAAAAATTACTAAGTCAATACATATTTAGTCTAAAATATCCATCAATCAAAAATGTGTGATAGCTTCGAACGTTAATCTTTGTATACTTGTAATTTTGAGTATTACTTCAATTCTCTAAGCTAATTCTTTACAAGTGTTCCTATCACCATAATTGTTATTCTTGTCTTCGCTATAAAGCGATCCAAACCTGCCCTCCATGGTCATAATCGCATGAACAAATTTTTAAAATACCTATTGGTATTCATCGTTCTGCTTATTATTGCAGCACTAATCTTTTTATTTAGACCTATCGCGTCTAAGAAAATTCAAAACACCAGCAATGAGCCTGTCGTTGACGCAGTCTTAGTTGGTGGTGGCATCATGAGTGCAACCCTAGGCACATATCTTAGTGAACTTGAGCCAAACTGGCAAATTCGTATGTATGAACGCCTAGACAACGTTGCCCAAGAAAGCTCAAACGGCTTCAACAATGCTGGCACAGGCCACTCTGGCTTTATGGAAATGAACTATACCTCTGAAAAAGATGGAAAAATGGACATTTCTAAAGCTGTGAACGTTGCGGAACAATTTGAAGTTGCAAAACAGTTCTGGTCTTATCAAGTCAAAGAAGGCGTTTTGGGTCAACCAAATAGCTTTATCAACTCTGTACCGCACATTGCCTTCGTTTGGGGCGATAACGTGAATTTCCTAGAAAAACGTTACGCTGCAATGGTTAAAAACCCAATGTTTTATGGCATGAAATTCTCTGAGAATCCTGCTGAAATTAAACAATGGGCACCATTGGTGATGAATGGCCGTGATGCTGCACAAAAAGTAGCTGCAACACGCATGGATGTAGGTTCGGATGTGAACTATGGTTCGATCACCACTCAATTGGTCGATCACCTTAAAAAACAATCTAATTTCCAGTTACAAACATCGACTGAAGTGACTGGCATTAGCCAAAACGATGATAAAACGTGGACTGTTGCATTTAAAAACCTCACTACAGGAAAAACAGATCATGTGAAAACGCGCTTTGTCTTTATTGGTGCAGGCGGTGCAGCGGTTAAACTTTTACAAATGACAGGCTTACCAGAAGCGAAGCAATATGCTGGCTTCCCTGTAGGTGGCGTGTTCTTAATGACCGACAACCCAAAAGTCACTGAAGGCCATACTGCAAAAGTTTATGGTCGTGCTGAATTAGGCGCACCGCCAATGTCTGTTCCACATATTGATACACGTTATATCGACGGTAAAAAATATGTGTTGTTTGGTCCATTTGCAACTTATTCAAACAAGTTCTTAAAACAAGGTTCTCAGCTTGATTTATTGAAATCAACCACTAAGAACAACGTTTTACCAATGACCGCTGTGGGTATGGAAAATCTTGATTTGGTGAAATACTTAGTTAGCCAAGTCATGATGACCGATGAAGACCGTTTTAATGAGTTGAAAAAATACTATCCTGATGCAAAACCAGAGGACTGGCGCATGAATCAAGGTGGTCAACGTGTTCAAATCATTAAGAAAGAACCAGGCAAACCTGCAAGCTTGCAATTTGGTACCGAGATTTTTGCATCACAAGATGGTGCTGTGACTGCCCTATTAGGTGCGTCTCCTGGTGCTTCAACTTCCCCTTATATTATGTTGAGCTTGCTTGAAAAAGCATTCCCTCAGCAAGTAGCAGGTAAATGGAATCCGAAATTACATGAAATTGTAAAATCGTACCAACAAGAACTCAGCACTAATCCTGTGCTTCTTGACCAAGTTCGCCAATACACCAGCACAACCCTTGGTTTGAAATATACACCTATGGCTAAAGCTGCAAATGACGAAACTATTGCGGTAGCAAAAGCACAGTAATCTGCTTTAAACCCTAAAAAGGATGGACTTTGTGCCATCCTTTTTTAATTCATATTTGAAACTATTCTGTGTATGTCGCTTTTCCATTCCGATGCTTTTTTGGCTTTTCATTCACGTGATTTTTCACTTCTGAGTGTCAATCAGTTGTGCTTAATTCTAACCATCATGATTCAAGAAGTCGTCATTGCTTATAGTATCTATCAACTCACTCAAAATCCACTCAGCCTTGGCATGATTGCCTTAATTGAGTTACTCCCCTTTATTTGCCTCTCCCTGATCAGTGGCGACTGGGCTGATCGCTATAACCGACAAAAAATTGTGCAGTGGAGTTTTAGCTGTAGCACTTTAATTCCATTATTATTTATTGTTCTTTTTTCTCAGTACCAACAACAGCACATTCAACAAAATACACTTTTATGCGGCATTTATAGCCTCATCTTTTGCTTAGGCATACTTAGAGGCATCTACAGCCCATCATTTAATTCATTACGCCCTTTTCTAACCCCCGAGTCAGCCTATAGCAATGCAGCCACATGGACCGCGCTCATTTGGCAAATAGGCGGCATTTTAGCGCCTTTATGCGCAGGACTTTTACTCGGCCAACTTGGGCTTGAAAAAACCCTCTTTATTGTTTTTTTCTTGTGTTGCGTGGGTAGCATCTGCTTATTCGGATTAAGTCCTCGTCAATTCCTTAGCCCCCATAAACAGCATTTAAGCAAAAGTTTGAAAGAAGCCTATTTGTTTATTTTTAAACATCCACTAATGTTTTGGAGTATGTTGCTGGATCTCAGCGCCATGCTTTTTTGTAGTGTCATTATCTTACTGCCTATTTTTGCACACGATATCCTGCATCTTGGTGTTGAAGGCTTAGGTATACTCAGAGCTGCACCAGCTATTGGCGCCTGTATCATGATGTTGATGTTGACCTGTTATTCTCCGATGCAAAATGCATGGAGAAATATGCTCTATAGTAGTTTTGCAATTGCTTTGTGTACTTTAGCCTTTGCACTATCCTCCCATGTTTGGCTCTCAGTCTTCTTCCTTGTTTTAATCGGTGCCTTTGATAGCATCAGCATGGTCATTCGACAAACTTTATTACAGCAACTCCCCCCAAAAGCACTATTAGGGCGTGTAGCGGCTTTAAATGGCATATTAGTCACTTCAGGCAATCAGCTCGGTGCCCTACACATGAGCCTGATGACGCGCTATTTTTCTGTGGTGCCAGCAGTACTTATTGGAGGGACGCTGTGTTTAATAATCTGTGGTCTAAGCTTTACTCGTACGCGACATTTATTCAAGCCATCTCCAACACTAAAAAAACATGCCACAGTGGCAAAAAGTGAATAGCATGTTAAGCTTCAAATCTTCTTTTAATATGATGTGAGTTTTCAATAGAGCAAATTATGAAACAGATTTTCCCCTTTTCACATATTCTCTATACCAAACTCTATTCTTTCGTACTATCAGTGTTGTTGGCTTATTGCCTATTCAATGCAATTTATACGTTCATTATTGGTGGAACTGGTTTTTATTTATTTGCAACTTTTATTTTAGCTTTTCAATGTAATTTCGCGTTACGCACTTCTCTCCATGACCGTATTTACACCAGTTTAGGGATAGTTTTGCTTATTATTGGGTTATTGTATACACATGGAATTCACTTTCTAAACCATTTAAAAACAATTGTATTGGTTCCTGCTTTAATTTTAACTGCCTTTGGAATAGATAATTTATATAGAAAGCCAAATAGACTTAGTTGTCTTAAAGTTGGACTGATCCTCGGCCTATTGCTATTAGCTTATATTCAATATTATGATTTAGTAGAACTGCAAAATTATTATGACTCTTTACATAATGATGAGACTTGGCAGCAATTTGGCGCATTATAACAGCTAGCACAAAAAAATTTGGTGGGTGAAAAATTTACAATCCTAATTCTGATTTATCATGTTATTACATAGGAAAACTGCCTTTAAAAGACGGGTCTTGCTAGTCTAGAATTGCAGACGAAAGGGAATAAAATGCCTGTATATCCGATTCTAGAAATTGATCATTTTCAGCATCATAAACAAAAGATTTTTCTTCTAATAAGTATTGGCCATCTTGCTCACTAAGAAAATTTTAAAGTTATTTGCTTGATCAGGGAAAATTTGTTCTCCGTCAAAAAAAGATCATAACAATCTCGAACGGCTTTGTTGCGCAAAGCTGTTCTTAAGGACTTTTTCAGCAATATAATTTTCAAATGAAGAAGCATACACATAAAATTTACCGCACAACCAATTGGTTCGCATATAACCGAGCACGCATTCATCGCGGAAATATTGCCATTTGGTTTGATCCAGCTACGCAATGGTATGCCCCATCAAAAGGCAAACAAGGGCGAAATCAAACCTACTCCGACGCAGCCATCCAATGCTGCTTAATGATTAAATCCTTATTCCGTCTGTCTT